>DATLST010000227.1:0-23632 GCA_035534055.1 Candidatus Acidiferrales bacterium
CGCGCAAAATCACCGAGGAAAAGATCATCGTGCACGGCGCCAGCCGCACCGACGCCGGCGTGCATGCGCTGGGACAGGTGGCCCACTTCCGCACCCACTCCGCACTTTCCGCCGCTGAATTCCAGCGCGCGCTGAACGCGCTGCTGCCGCCAGCGATCCGCATCGTCGCCGCCGAAGAAACCGGTCCGGATTTTCACTCCCGCTGGCTTGCGCAGGGGAAAACCTATCGCTATCGGATTTATCGCGGCAAAGTGCTGCCGCCCTTCGACTACCGTCGCGCTTTGCACTATCCCTGGCCACTCGACGAAGACGCCATGGCCGCGGCCGCCCGCCTGTTCCAGGGCGAGCACGATTTCACTTCGTTCGCCGCGTCTTCCGGCTCGGAAGAGGACGACCGCAACCGCAACACGACGCGCGTACTCTATTCCTGCGAAGTCGTGCGCGAAGCCGACCGCGACGAAATCGCCTGCGTCATCCGGGGGCAGTCTTTCCTGCGCTACATGGTGCGAAAGATTGTCGGCACGCTGATTGAGGTGGGGAAGGGAAGATTCTCCGCGGCGGATATTCCGCGGTTGTTCGAACTGCGCGACCGGTCGCGCTCGGGCGCCACCATGCCGCCCGAAGGGCTCTATCTTGTCTCGCTCGAATATCCCGACCCTGCCGATTCGCTGGCGTGGTTTGCATCTCGCCGGTCGTCTTCTTCAAACGTCTAGACCCGGCCTGCAATTTTTAATCCTGTAATTCTTAATTCGGGCACAATCGCTTCGAGACGTCGGCGCTTCGATTGATTCGCGACTCCGCGAAGCAATCGGGATGCGCGTTAACGGAGGCGGAACTTCCCGTTCCGCAAGATTCCATCCTGGGCTTCTAACTTCCTTGACGGGGCGCCTTGCCCTCGCGCTACACTACACGCAGGGATTGATGCGCTCGATGTTTCATGGTCCATTTTCAGCAACGAAACCCGTGAAACTTGCTTTTATCTGCGGTATCTTGTTTGTGATGGCTACTCTTTCCGTGCGCGCCACAGGCGACTCCGTTTCGAAGATTGCCGAAGATCCGCTTTGCGCCCAGGCACTCGACTGGCTGGGCAAAAATACAGACTGGGTTACCGCCCAGCAGATTCGCCTCACGGAGATTCCCGCATCCGAAAACAACGAAACGGCCCGCGGCCAATATCTCAAGCAGCTGCTGGAAGCGAATGGACTCACGGTTCATGTTGACGACACGGGCGACGTGATCGGCGAGCGCCCCGGTTCCGATCCCTCCGGCGTGATTCTCGTCGCCGCCCATCTCGATACCGTCTTTCCTCCAGGCACCGACGTACACGTCAAGCGCGCCGGCACCCGCCTGACTGCGCCGGGCATTTCCGACAATGGCGCCGGCCTCGCGGCCATCGCGGGGGTGTCCCGCGCGCTGGCCGAATCGCGTATTCGCACCGTGAAAACGATCGTCTTCGCGGGCGACGTGGGCGAAGAGGGGGAAGGGAATTTGCGCGGGATTCGCGCCCTGGTGGAACACTACGGCTCGCGGCTTGCCGCTGTGATCGCCGTCGATGGACCGTCGACGGAGCACATCACCACCCAGGGCATCGCTTCGCGCCGCTTTGAAATCACGGTGACGGGCCCGGGGGGGCATAGCTGGTCCGACTTTGGCGCGCCGAACCCAATCACCGCGCTTTCGCGCGCCATCGTGCGCTTTTCCGCCATTCGCATCCCGGATAATCCCCGCAGCTCCTTCAATTTTGGCGTGATTGACGGAGGCACTTCGGTCAATTCGATTCCGGCGAAAGCGTCCGTGAAAGTTGACCTGCGCTCGGAAGACTCGGCCCAGCTTAATCGCATGGAGACCGCGCTGCGCGAGGCCATCCAGACCGGCGTCCGTGACGAAATGGCCGCTTCGCGCACCTTTGCATCCGAAAATTCCCTCCAGGTTACGTTTCGGTCGCTGGGCATGCGGCCCGCAGGTGCGCTGCCGGAGAATTCGCCGCTGCTACATACGATTCGCGACGTGGACCGCTACCTCGGGAATCGCTCGCGCCTGGAACGCAGTTCGACCGATGCCAACGTTCCGCTTTCGCTGGGCATCCCGGCCATTGCGTTGGGCGGCGGGGGCAGAGGAGGCGGTTCTCATACTCTCGGGGAATGGTACGATCCCTCCGGCCGAGAGCTGGGATTGAAACGGCTTTTCCTCACCGTGGTCGCCCTCGCCGGCATCCAACCCTGACGCTACGCGGTTCGTTCGGACGCACTTCCATCAGCGTTACCTCGGTGCAACGTCATCCTGAAGTCCACTCGTGTCGCCTGAATGAATCTCTTTACCTGGCCAAGGCGCAGAGACTCCGCGCGCGGCTGGCCCGCTGACCGCTGAAGCGCTTGCCGCCGGGTCAACAATGCCGGCAGCGCTTGCCTCGATTTGGCTCGCCGCATACACTCGGAACGCTTATGTTCAGCAAGCGCGCACGCGCCGACCTCGCCCTCATATTTTGCACGGTCATTTGGGGCGCGACCTTCATTCTGGTGAAGGACGCGCTCGCGGACATCTCCGTGATGGTCTATATCGCGGTGCGCTTCGGACTGGCGGCCGCGGTGATGGGAATTTTGTTCTGGCGGTCGCTGCCGCAAATCCGTCTCGGCGCGGTTTGGGCGGGCGCGCAGATCGGATTCTTCATGCTGGGCGGTTACATTTTTCAAACCGAAGGCTTGAAGTTCACCACCGCTTCCAAGGCCGCCTTCATTACCGGTTCGAGTGTGATTCTGGTCCCGCTGCTTCTCGCCGCCTTCGGCCGCCGGCGCATCACTTCATGGATCTGGCTGGGAGCGCTTTCCGCGCTGGCAGGCCTTTATTTTCTCACCGTGCCGCCCGAGGGTTTCGGCGGGCTCGACCGGGGCGATCCGATTGTTTTTGTCTGCTCGGTGATGTTCGCTCTGCACATTATTTTTGTGGGCCGCTATATCGAGCACCACTCGGTTGGCGCGCTCAGCTTTTTGCAAGTGGCCACCACGGCGATCCTGTCCACGATTCTGGTGCCGCTTTTTGGCGTCGCCGGCTGGGAGCAGCCGCGCCTGCATTGGACCGGGGAACTCATCTTCGCGATTCTGATCACGTCAATTGGGTCCACGGTGATTGGCTTTTCATTTCAGGTATGGGCGCAGCAGTACGCTTCGGCCAGCCACACGGCCATTCTGATGAGCCTCGAACCCGTCTTCGCGGCCATCACTGCCTGGATCGTGGCGCACGAACGGCTTGGCGCACGCGCGCTCGGCGGCGCGGCGCTCATCTTTGCCGGCATTTTGCTGGCGGAATTAAAGGGTCCCGCGCCAGCCGCGCCGGAGTCTCCCGAACCAGTGGTGCAACCGGCGGGGCAATAGGTTGGGCAGTGTGCAACGCGATTTTTCCGCTTCCTGCCGTTTTCTTGCGCGGATTCGGAACTGGTTGGAGTGGGATAAAATAGGCTGCAAAAATTTTCGCTGCGCAGGAGCGCGAACGTGGGCGCCTGGCGCCACGCGAGGGGAGATACATGGACGAGACCCGAAATCCATGGACGGTGCTGTCGCAAGCTTCAGTTTATGAAAACGCCTGGATTCGCGTGGACCACCACGAAGTGTTGAATCCTTCGGGCGGCGAGGGGGTCTACGGCACCGTTCATTTCAAAAGCCATGCCATCGGAATCGTCCCGGTCGATGAAACCGGAAAGATCATTTTGATCGGGCAGTATCGCTTCCCCCTCCGGGCTTACAGCTGGGAAATTCCGCAGGGCGGAGGCCTTCCACCGGCGTCCATTCTGGAGTCGGCGCAGAGAGAGCTTCGCGAGGAGTGCGGGCTCGCCGCGAAATGCTGGCTTGAAATCCTGGGCATGGATTTATCCAACAGCGTCACGGATGAAGGCGGCACCGCCTTCCTGGCCTGGGATCTCACGGATGGGCCCGCTCAGCCCGAAGATACCGAGCAACTTCAGGTAGTCCGGATAGCGTTCTGGGACGCAATCGAGCGCATCAAGCGAGGCGAGATACGCGATTCCGTAACGATTGCCGCGCTCTTTCGCGTTGCGCTCATGGCGCTGCAAGGCGAGCTGCCCGAAGCCGTCGCCGCGCGATTCCTTCCTGGTTAGAGGATCGTCGTCCAATCTTCGGCAAGCGGGAATGCGAACGCCGCGATTTTTTCGCATGTTCTCCGCAGAACTCGTTGTGCCAGCCGGACAGCGCGGATGCCCGCATGGCCGCATGCCGCAACCTGCCATCAGCCGACCTACAGCGAAAAAATTCCCGGCTCCGGAGAAAATCTTCCAGAGACTTCCTCGCATCGACGGGGCTGAAAGTAGCCACTTTGTGTCCGGTTCGCGGCTATGAATTAAGTTCTGTGTTCCCGCTGCCATTCCTGCTGACTAAAAGGGCACACACGCGGACGAATGTCCCTAGGAACTGCAATCGCGGCGTGGCTATTGCTCGATCCACGGTACGACCAGTAAACATCAACCGCTGCACTCAGCCGCCGCGGTACCGAGGAGAGCGACATGAAATGGCGAAGTACTACCGCGATTAGCGCTCCGGGAGTTCCTGGCGAGACGCGTCTGTGGCAAGCAGTCATCGTGAATACGATTCAGGAATGGATTTCCGGTCCTTTGCGCCGCAAGCGTGAGGCCGAGGACTATCTCTTTCGGGACGACTCGGATTTTCCGGCCGTTTGCCAGTCGGCGGGCATGGACATCGGCCGGCTACGCGCCAATTTGACGCGGTTGCGACACCAGGCGCCGCTGCCGGTACATAGGTAGAAATCACGGTCGTTGTGCGGTTGGGGCCATCCTCAGGTTCATTTGTCCATTCGTTCACGCGCCCTTTTCAGCAGTAGCAGAGCCGGGCTATCTCTCTCTCGATCTTTGCCGCGTAGCCGCGTCTCGTCGATTCGCGCACTTCTCGCGTCCGGCTCCGCGGTCATTCATCCATCGCCACCTCGCCATCCGACTTGACCCCCCGATCCAGGCGCGCTAGTGTGCTGAGAAGGAGCTGAACCTTCGAGCCCTGGGCCCCACGCCCGCCGAGCTTAATGAGACAAAGCGTCCGAATCGCCGGAGGGATCAACGAGTTCTTCGGCACCCTCGATGAAAACCTGAAGTATTTCGAATCCGCGTTGAATGTGACTACCCAGTTGAACGACCACGATCTCGAGATCGCGGGTGAGCCGGCGCAGGTGGAGCGAGCCGCTCGGATTGTGAACGCATACAACCAGCGCGTTCTCCAGGGGAAAATTCCAACGAGCCAGGAAGTGAAGGCGCTGCTGCACGTGGCGGCCGAGGAGCCTGCGTCCACATTGCAAGCGGCGTTCTCTCCGAGCCGTACACGATCATTCGGCAAAAAGAGCATCGCGCCCAAGAGCCCGAACCAGCGGCGCTACATTGAAGCGCTTGAGGCCTACGACATGGTATTCGCCATCGGTCCGGGGGGAACGGGGAAGACGTATCTGGCGGTGGCGATGGCTGTCTCAGCGCTGCTCTCAAAGCAGGTGAACCGCATCATCCTGGCTCGCCCCGCAGTGGAGGCGGGCGAACGGCTCGGCTTTTTGCCCGGCACGCTGCAAGAAAAAGTCGACCCCTATATGCGTCCGCTTTACGACGCGTTGCACGATCTGCTGGAAGCGGACAAGCTCGAACGCTTTCTCGAAAAGGACATCATCGAGGTGGCGCCCCTGGCATTCATGCGCGGGCGAACGCTGAACGATTCTTTCGTGATCCTCGATGAGGCGCAGAACACGACCAGCGAGCAAATGAAGATGTTCCTGACGCGCCTCGGATTCAATTCGAAGGCAGTAATTACGGGCGACGTGACGCAGATCGATCTTCCGAGCGACCGGCGGTCCGGCCTTGTGGAAGCGATCGACATCGTGGGCAACATCGAGGGTATTTCACTGGTCTATTTCGACGAGCGCGATGTGGTGCGGCATAGCTTGGTGCAACGCATTATCAAGGCTTACGACGAACACGGGGGAAGCCGTACCGGCCGCGCGGGAGCCTCGGGCGGAGCAAACCATTCGCGGGAGAAATAGCCGCCCGGATTGGCCAGAGCGCGGCTCGATGGGCCGTGTTTGCGGCGTGTCCGCCGCTTTCGCATGATCCTGAATCGCCAGCGCGATGTTCGCGTATCCCTGCGGCGCCTCGAAGAATTTTACCGTCGTGCCAGGCGAGAGCTACGCCTTTCCAAGGGAAGTCTTACGATATGCCTGGTGACCGATACGGAAATCGCACGGTGGAATCGAGCCTACCGCGGCAAAAACAGGCCAACGGACGTATTGTCCTTTCCAAGCAGCGGGGAACTCGAGAGAAAGGCGAGACAAGACCGGGGCAGAGGTGGCAGCACGCTCAAACGCAAACGCAGGAGGCGCGACTCGGCTCCCTTTTTCGCGAAGGCTTCGGCAGCGTATCTGGGCGATATTGCCATCGCGCCATCGGTTGCCCGCCGCAACGCGCGCCGCTTGGGGCGCAGCGTGGAGGATGAGATGCGCATCCTCGTCCTGCATGGCATGCTTCATTTGATGGGTTACGACCACGAAACCGATGCGGGTCAAATGGATCGGCGCGAAGAGCGTCTCCGCAGGAAGCTTGGTTTGGCATAGCCATGGCCAATTTCCTGTACACGGCCGGCGTGGTCGTTCTGATGGCGGGGCTGGTTGCGTTCTCCTACCTGGACCGCGTTTATCGCGAACTGGGCCGCGTGTGGTCCGGGCGCATTCACAAGCACCTTCAGACATTCGAACTGGAGATCGAGCCGCGGTTTGGGATGGAACGCAGGCGCTCGGCGCTCGCTTTCAATCTTCTGGCCCGGTTATGGCTCGTTCTGGTGGCCGCGCTCACAGCGCGCGGAGTGATTTTCTTCGTTCCCGGCACATGGCAAGCCGCCGTTGAAATGATTTTCTTTCTCGGGGCCGAGGTCGTGATCGTGATGCAGTTCATGCCGTCTCTGTTGCTCACCGGGGCCGCGGGGAACTGGATGGGACCGTTCGTCCCAGTGGTGCGCTTTTTTGTGTGGATCATTTGGCCCATCCAGGCCGTCCTTGAACTGGGCATTTCAGTGCTGCACCTGTCCGAGGAGGAGCCCGCCGCGCAAACGGACGATCAGCAGAAGATCGAAGCGCTGGTGGATGCCGCGACCGAAGAAGGAATCATCGAACAAGACGAGGCGCGGCTGATCGAACAGGTCGTGGAATTTGGAGATAAGCGGGCGCGGGAAGTGATGACGCCGCGGCCCGACGTGATCGCGATCCGGGCATCGGCGACGCTCGAGGAATTCCGGAAGCTCGTGGTGGAGAAGAAATATTCACGCGTGCCGGTGCACGAAAAATCGCTCGACGACATCGTGGGAATCGCATTCGCACGCGACATGCTCGAAGTGCCCGAACGGGACGCCGCGCGCCGCAGCGTGCGGGAACTGATGCGTCCCGCGCTGTTCGTGCCCGAGATGAAATTCGGGTCGGAACTGCTGAAGGAAATGCAGCGAAAGAATCAGCAGATGGCTATCGTCATCGATGAGTATGGGCTGATGGGAGGAATCGTCACGATCGAAGATCTCGTCGAGGAAATCATCGGTGAAATCGGAGAAGAGGACCGGCGGCCGGCTCCGGATGTGATCCGAGAAGCGGGCGGAGCGATGATCCTTCGGGGAAGCGTGCCAGTGGACAAGATTGGCGAACTCTTCGGGGTGCAGCTCGATGCCGCCGCAGAGCACTCCAATGCGACAACGGTGGCGGGCCTGCTGAACGGCGTGGCCGGCCACGTACCCCGCACGGGCGAGGTGGTTGAATTCGATGGGCTGCGCTTCGAAGTTCTCGAAGCCAACCAGCGCAAGGTGCTTCGCGTGCGCGCCCGCAAGCCTGTGGCCGGCGTAGCGTCTTCGGCACCTGTCTGAGTCCGCCCTGACCGGAAGTTTTCCGCGGCTGAAGCGATTGAACGGAACTTTCCGTCGTTTTCTGCTCCGAAGTAGCATCCGCAAATGATCCAGGGCGGCAGCTCACCGATCCTGACAAGCGACAAATTAATCCTTCTTACACACTGAAGGCGTACAGTATCAATAGTATTGTGGACCGCAGGAAGGTGCGGCTACTGTTTTGTGTTAACACCGGTCTGGAGGATTCCTTGTCAGGAATATCTCTGTCATTGAGCAATGCCGATAAGGCTCGGCTTGGGGAAAACTCCACTCAAAACAACGAAGTCTTTCGTCTACTGGTCGAAAGTGTAAAGGACTATGCGATCTTTGTGCTCGACCCCAAAGGCTACGTCGTCACCTGGAATCCGGGCGCACAAGCCATCAAGGGTTATACACGGGGGGAGATCGTCGGGCAGCATTTCTCCAAGTTTTATCTACAAGGGGCAATCGATACCGACTGGCCAGGGCGTGAGCTGGCGCTCGCAGAAAAAGAAGGTCGCTTAGCCGACGAGGGTTGGCGTGTAAAGAAGGACGGCACAGTCTTCTGGGCCTCGGTAATCATTGCGCCGTTGCGTGGTCCCGACAATCAGCTTCAAGGATTTGCCAAGGTCACGCGGGACATGACCGAGAGAAGACAATGGGACGAACAGACTCAGAAACTGAATAAGGAACTGCAACGAGTCATCGCGCTCAGGACCCTGGAACTTCAAAAGCTCTCTGCGCGGTTGCTACACCTTCAAGATGAGGAGCGGCGCCGGCTCGCCCGCGAGCTGCACGATGAATTGGGCCAGCAACTCATGCTGATCAAGATGATGCTGGATCACGAGGCGAGGAATAAGGACGCCAGCGACCTGATCCAAGTCGCCATCGGTACGGTCCACAGTCTTTCTTACCTTCTGCATCCGCCGCTGATCGATGAGGTGGGGTTGCGCCCAGCCCTTGAGTGGTACGTGGAGGGCCTAATCAAGCGGAGCAAGATTCAGATTTCCCTTACGCTGAAACCGCATATCTTTCCTCGCCTCCCAAAAGAAATCGAACTGACGATTTTTCGCATCATTCAGGAATCGCTCACCAACGTATACCGTCATGCGGGAAGCGCCAGGGCTCGCGTGGAGATTCAGAGGCAGTCAACTCATGTAATCGTTCGCGTTAGGGATTACGGTCGGGGTTTGCCTTCCCAGGTCACTGGCGGAAGGGTATCTCTCGATCAGGGTGTGGGCATCGGTGGCATGCGCGAGCGTGTTCGTCAATTAAGTGGCGAGCTGCATATAACGCGTGCCGAACCGGGTACTCTGGTTGAAGCGCGAATCCCGATCTTCGGAGCGGTCTGAGCGGTCGGTTCCTCGGGCTTCCAGCCCGAGAGCCGCCTGCCCGGGCGCTGGCGACGGGAAGAATCCAGCGCGACGCTTAACGATCCCGATCCGGGGCTGCGTTTGTTTCTTTTGTGAGGCGCGCGACTTCCTGTCGCAAGGCCCGAAGTTCAGCTTGTAGCTCCGGCAATCGATGGAAAACGGCGACCGACTTCTTCCAGGCAAGACTCTCCATGGCGGGGTAACCCGAATAAATCGCTCCGGCGGGAACGCTGGCGGGTACGCCGCTTTGGGCCGTGAGAATTGCTCCGTCGCCAATCGCCAGATGACCCGCCGTGCCGACTTGACCGGCCAGAATGCAGCGATTGCCGATGGTTGTGGTGCCGGCGAGCCCGACCTGGCCGCAAAGCAGCGTATCTTCACCGATTTTGCAGGCGTGCCCAACCTGGACGAGATTATCGATCTTCGTTCCGCGGCCGATGTGGGTGTCGCCGACCGTGGCGCGGTCAATGGCGCTATGCGCCTGAATTTCGACGTCATCTTCGATTACGGCAACGCCGGACTGCCGCATCTTGTACCACCGCCCGTCCTTTTCTCGTGCAAATCCAAAACCATCGCTCCCCACAACGACGCCATTTTGCAGCAGGACGCGATTGCCGATGCGGCATTTCTCGCGGACACAAGCATGGGCGTGGGCGAAAAAATCATCGCCGATCCTGGCCCCGCGATAAAGGGCCACGAAGCTATGCAGTACGGCGTTTCGGCCGAGCTCCACATCTTCGTCCACAAAACAGTACGGGCCGATGTGCGCGCCCGCGCCGATTTTCGCGGAGTGCGCCACAACGGCTGTCGAATGAATGCCCGGCGAATATCGAGGGGCCGGATGAAACAGCTCGATCGCACGAGCAAAAGCCAGATACGGATTGGGAGATCTGAGCGCCGCGATCCGCATGGGCCCCGCATCGCGGGCGACCAGGATGGCCGATGCGGCAGTGGTCTCCAGGGCGGAGCGATACTTCCGGTTGGCGAGGAAAGTAAGGTCGCCTGCCTGCGCGTCCTCGATTCCCGCGACGCCGGTCATCTCAAGATTCGCATCCCCTTCAAGTTCGCAGCCGAGCTTCGCGGCGATTTCTCCAAGTTTCATAACCGATTTCTCCTGGTTTGGATGCCCAAGGCGACTGACTCCGAACAGTTGAGCCTATGCGGGAGCCGCAGTCTTGTAAAGTCTTCGGCGGCCGGCAACATAGTACGAAAAAAAAACAAGGGGACGAATGGATTCCGGCCAATGCCGGCGAGCGGTTGCGAATCGAAGCGTTGCGCAACGTCGAAACGACGGCGGCTCATTCGCCGAAGAGTTTCGACTGCGCCAGCGCGACACGCTCCGCGCCAGCGCGCCGGGCCTGCGTGGTGCGCCGTGCGATTCCAACGACGCCGAGGACCTTCATTTCGAGCAGAGCGGTGCGCGGGATGAACATGCGCAGGGTGTTGCCGTGAAGGTCGGGCGGCGTAATTTGAACCCCTGTATCGAGAAGATCGAGAAGGTCGTTCGCGACGATGCCTTCGCTCACGTCGCCGTCCCGAAAGCTGAGCCGCACCCACAGCCCATCGAGCTTAGGGCGCCTCATAAACGCTTTACGCTCGGGCTCGAAGGGTTCCTTGAACTCGCGCACAAAATAGACGCATTTGATATCGGCTAAAGGAATGGCCTGGTGTTCACCGGAGGTTGTGAGCAGATCGATTTCCGGAGATTTGCCCAGGTTGGCGGGATTCAAGTAGCCCTGCACGGGAGGACCATCAGCGAGAAGAACGACGACCTTCTTGTGAGTGGAGGTCGCAAATGGAGTTGTCTTTGCCACTGGGAACGCTTCAAATGGTCGTTATTGCTATGATCCCAAAGGGTATGTTATCGTGGGGCTCGCGTTTGTCAACTTATTGGTGTTTAAAGGGTTAGCGCCGGAGACACCGCCGATTGATCGTCAAACGACAGATCCTCAAATCGGCCTCGGTTATCACGGTTGTGACCCTTATCAGTCGGATTTGCGGATACTTACGCGATCAGCGGATCACACTTCTCCTCGGGACATCGACTGCCGCCGATTCCTTCATCCTTGTATTTCGCCTGCCGGCTCTGATCCGTCGCATGACGGCAGAAGGCTCTCTCGGCGCGTCTTTTATTCCGTTATTCATCGGTTATCTGCGCAACCGTCCTCGCGCGGAGGCCTGGGCGTTCGCACAAAAAGTCTTTTGGGACATGGCGGCGCTGCTTGCAGTGCTCGCGGTTCTGGGGATCGTATTTTCGCGGCAAATCATCTACGCGTTCACGATTTTCGGCGGGAATCGGATGCAGTGGTATCTTGCGGTCTATCTGAACCGGATTATTTTTCCATCGATACTTTTCATCGGGCTGGCTGCCGTGGCAGCGGCGATCCTGAACAGCTTTCAGGTATTCGGGCTTCCGGCCGCCACTTCGATATTTTTCAACCTCACATTGATTGCGTTCTCGTTCGGCACGGTATATCGCCCCATCCTGCACGTGGTTCCGGCGGCCTTCCGAATCCCGGTTGTAGCGCTTGGCATCGGGGTTCTGGCCGGCTCCATCGTCCAGCTGGCCGTGCAAATCCCGGCTCTCGTCCGGCGAGGGATGAAGTTCGCGGTTTCCTTGTCGGCAACCGATCCAGGGGTGCGGAGGTTCGGGCGCCTCATGGGACCGAGCTTTTTCGGGATGGGCGTGTACCAGATCAATCTCTTCGTGGATATGATTTTCGCCACATCGTCACGGATGCCATCGGGCAGCATCACGTCGCTTTACATAGCGGACCGCGTGATGCAGCTCGTTCTGGGGAGCTACGCCATTGCAATGTCCACGGCGATTCTGCCGGCAATGGCGCATCAACTGGCGGCGGGGAAATTGCAGGAAATGAAGCAGACGTTCGGCTTCGCGCTGCGGTTCGTCTCGTTCATCACGATTCCGGCGGCGGTGGGATTGATTCTGCTTCGGCGTCCCATCATCCAGGTGCTGTTTCAGCATGGCCGGTTTGCGGCCAATTCCACTTCGCTGACCGCGAACGCGCTTCTGTATTATTCGCTGGGGCTGCCCGCTTTTGGGGCGATCAAACTGATTACGCCGATGTACTATTCGGCGCAGGACACGCTGACGCCGGCGCGGGCGGGCGCTTACGCACTGGCCGCAAACATCGTGCTCAACGCCGTCTTCCTGCTGTTCGCTTTTCGATATTTGTCCAATGGAAGCCCGGCGCTGGCGAGCTCGCTCGCAGCCTATTTCAATTTTATCCTGTTGTTCGTGCTGTTCCGCCAGCGGTATGGACGCCTGGGCGCACGGGGTCTGATGGCGTCGCTCGCCAAGATGGCCATTTGCACGGCGGGCATGGGGGCCATATCTTATGAGATACTGCGTTTTTCAAATTTCCCAGCGATCCGGCATGTGCTCGCGCAGGCGGGGCTTCTCGGCTGCATCATTGTAGCGTCAATGACTGTGTATTTCGGCCTGGCATGGCTTCTGCGGTGCGAGGAGCTTTCGGAGTTTTTTCTGCTTGTCCGGCGCGCGGAGCACGGCATGGCTCCAGCCGGCGAAACCGGAATCTGAGGATTCAAGCGAGGGAAGAAGTGGAATCGGAAATTCGCACATTTCTGAATTATCTGCGGGTTGAAAAGGGACTGTCCGACAATACGGTGCACGCGTATCGCCGCGACATGTGCAAATTTTCGGCGTTTGCGGCACAGAACGGGCTGGGAGTCCGGGATATCCTGCGCTCTCACGTAGTCGATTTTCTCGGCTCGCTGTACCACCAAAAACTCGACAGCCGCTCGGTGGCGCGCCACCTGGTGACGGTCCGCCATTTCTTTCGTTTTGGGCTCACCGAGGGCTTCATCGACGAAGACCCGGCAGCCGATATTGAATCCCCCAAATTTCGCCACAGCCTGCCGGACTTCCTCAACATCGAGGAAGTGGAGCGGCTTCTCCGGCAACCCGATGCGAACGATACGGTGGGCCTGAGGGATCGAGCCATGATCGAACTCATGTATTCAACCGGGCTCCGCGTTTCCGAACTTTGCGGCCTCCACGTTGCGGACATCAAGATGGACCCCGGCTGCCTTCGCTGCATCGGCAAGGGCGACAAGGAGAGGCTGGTTCCGGTGGGGCGCCAGGCGCTGGATATCGTGCAAAAATACCTCCGGGACGCGCGACCGAAATTCCTGCCCGAGGGCACTACCTCCGCGTATCTTTTTCTCAACCACAAAGGGCACAAGGTCGACCGCATTACCTTTTGGAAGAGGCTGGGCGAGTACGGGCGCGCGGCAGGACTGCGCAAGGCTCTGACGCCGCATATGCTGCGTCACAGCTTCGCAACGCACTTGCTCGACCGCGGCGCCGACCTTCGCTCCGTGCAGGTGATGCTCGGCCATTCGGACATTTCGACCACGCAAATCTACACGCACGTGGTCGAAGAACGCTTGAAACAGGTTTACAAGGCGCACCACCCGCGCGCGTAAGAGATTTGCGCGGTAACTTGAGGAGGCACGCAACCTCATGCCCGACTACATGTTCTTGCTGGAGAGCCGGCTTTCCCCGGAGCAGCGAGCAGCGCTCGAGCGCGTCCAAGAGCTGTCGCGATCGCAGGACTTGAATATCTACCTCACGGGAGGAGCCGTCCGGGACCTGATCTCCGGACAGTCGATCCGCGACCTCGACTTTACGGTCGAAGGCAATCCAGCCCGCGAGGCGCGCGAGCTGGAAAAGGGAGGCGCTCGAATCGCGTGGGAAAGCGAGCGCCTGCGGCACTACGAAATGCTCTTTGCCGGCGATGTGGAGGGCTCGATTTCCGCCGCGCGCGATGACGTATACGATCATCCCGGCGCGAAGCCCGAATATCATTTTACCGGGATCATGGAAGACTTGCGCCGGCGCGATTTTTCCGTCAACGCCATAGCCATCTCGTTGAACGCGCAGTCTCGCGGCTTGCTGCTCGATCCCACGAACGGCCTGGCCGATCTGGAGAGGCAAGAAGTACGGTCGCTTTCCATTCATGGTTTCACCAACCAGCCCGTGCGCCTGCTCCGGATTTTGCGCTACTGCGCTCGCATGGGCTTCAAGATGGAAGCGCGCACGCAAGAGTGGTTCGACCTTGCCATGGAGCGCAGGCTGCACGAGAAACTGGAAGGACCGGGCGTTGGTGAGGAATTCCGATCCCTGGCCCGCGAAGATAACCCAGCGGCGACGCTGAAGCTATGGGAGTCGCACGGCCTGCTGGCTGCCATCCACCCGCAACTGCAACGCCGGAAGCCGGACTACGACAGCCTGAATAAATTGGCGCGCGTGTACTCGAATCTGCGGGGTGCTGGGATTCGCTCGCGGCTGGCCCGGCCGATCATGTATTACACGCTCGCCCGGCTGAAACCCCGGGACGCGGCCGCGGCCATGCGGCACATGGAACTGCGCGCAGGGGTGGCAGAGGACGTCGAGAATCTTATCCCCGACGCACAGAAGGTGGTGCGGGCCCTCAAGAGCCACAAGACGGATTCGCCGCGCGAGGCTTATGCCTACATTGATTCGCTGCCGGCGGAAATGCTGGCTTTTGTCGAGGTGGAACTTCCGAACCCGCGCGCGCTATCGAAAATCAGGAATTACGTACAGAAGTGGCGGCCGATACGCTTGGCGCTTCCTATCGGAGAACTGGACTCGCTCGGCATTCCACGGGGCGCCAAGTTCGACAAGATTCTCGAGCAGCTCTTCGAGCTACAACTCCGCAGCCGGGCACGTACGCCGGAAGATCGCACCAAAGCGCTTCGTCAGTTTGCGGGGATCAAGGAAGAGCCAAAGAAAAAACCAGAGAAAGAAAAAAAGAAGCGAGCCGCGAAAGGCGAGGGAACTACATCCTCGCCGGCCGATTCCAAGGCGGCCACGGACCACCCACAAAAGCCGGAGACTTCCAAGGCCATTGGCGCCAAACCTCAGCCAAAATCCGAGAAGACAGCCGCTGCTCAGGGGCCGCAGGGACACTCCGGCGCTGCCCGCTCCAAGGCAAAACCACACGCCGCGAAGAAAGCGAGCCGCCGCTGATTCGAGGGAAGTGCGAGGCTCGTCTTTCGCAACCGGCTATCGGAAGCGGAAGATGATCCCGAGATTGGCCTGAAATTGCTGAGCGGTGTTTGCCGCCGTAGATTGGTAGCAGCCGTAAAAGGGGTCGCAATAAGTCGCGAGACCTGTCGTTGTGTGCGTTGGCGACCATCTAGCCTCCAAACGCAGGCCAATATGGTTCGCGAAGAAATACTTCACACCGCCGCCGAGGCTATAGGAAAAACGATTAGAGAAGCCCAGAAGCTGGCCGGTTGAAAAGTGCGTGAATCCTAGCCCGCCGACGGCATAAGGCCGGATCTTGGCCTCGGGCGATCGAAACGAGTAAAGGACTCCCCACTCAAATTCATCAAGATTGGCGCTGGCGAGGTTGGTGGTGGAATTCGCGAGGGAATTGTAACCCGCTAGTTCGGTTGGCTGGCGGTTCCACATGAATTCGGTCTGAAGATTGGGAAAACTCTGGAATAGGGTATAGTCGGCCCAAATTCCATAATCCACGCTGCTCTTGATCCGGATATTGTCATAGGAGACCGTCGGATTAATGGCCGTGCTTTCGCCGATCGAACCCCCAAACCGAGAACCGCCGAAAGGCGTGATTTCAAATTCCCTTTGCGCATGCACCGAGGAAACTCCCACGAGCAAAAAGAAGATAGCAACCGCTAGCGCATTCCGCCATGGCATCATGATGCTCTCCCTTACGCGCGAATTTGACTTGCAGACAAGCCGAAGCTTTCGAGAATTCGTCGCGTGAGATTGCGTGCAGATATAGAATGCCATACTTTCCTACTGTAACGGAAGAACGGACGGCGAGACCCGCGGCGACGCTATATTTTTACCGGCGAAATACCCGTTTTTCGAAGAAGTATTCCAGTACTCGATTTTCTCAAGCTGGTTTAAAATAGCAACTGCATGGCCGCTCCCAACTTCGTTCACCTTCATCTCCACACCGATTATTCCTTACTGGACGGCGCGTGCGAAATCGGGGAATTGACCGCCGAGGCCGCGCGACGCGGCATGCCGGCCGTCGCCGTTACCGATCACGGCAACCTGTTCGCGGCCGCCAATTTTTACCATCAGGCTACAACCCATGGCGTGAAGCCGATTATCGGCTGTGAAGTCTACGTCGCGCCGGACAACCACAAAAGCCGAGGCGCGGATGCGGAGCGCTCAAACCACCTGGTTCTCTTGTGTGAGAACGAGGAGGGTTACCGGAACCTGATCCAGCTAGTCTCGACCGGGTTTCTCGAGGGCTTCTACTACAAACCGAGAGTCGATCACGACCTTCTGGCTCGGCACAGCAAGGGCCTGATCGCACTTTCGGCCTGCCTGCGGGGCGAGGTAGCCGACGCGCTTCTCTCGGAGAAATACGATCAGGCACGCACCAATGCTTATCGTCTTCAGGACATTTTCGGCAGGGGGAATTTCTTCCTCGAGGTGCAAGACCAAGGATTGGAGGTTGAGGGCCGGATCAACCGCGACCTGACACGGCTTTCCCGGGAAACCGGCATTCCGCTGGTGGCGACCAACGATTGCCACTATCTCACGCGCGCCGATGCACATGCGCAGGAAGTGCTGATGTGCATTCAAACCGGGAAGACCATGAGCGACGGCCAGCGGATGAAGTTCGCGACCGACCAGTTCTACTTCAAGACGGCCGAGGAAATGGCGCAGGTGTTCCGCGAGATCCCCGAGGCAGTTTCCCGGACCGTGGCCATTGCGGAGCGATGCAACCTGAAAATCCAGCGTGTCAGCAATCCGTTCCCGGAATTCAAGGTTCCCGAAGGGCACACGACGGACTCGTATTTCGAAAAAGTCGTGCGCGAGGGATTCCATGTCCGCGCGCCCCAGTTGGAGCGCTTGACGAAGGAGAGCCGCCTTCGCCATCCGATGGCGGAATACGAGAGCCGCCTCTCCGCCGAAATCGAGATGATCAAGAAGATGCGTTTCGCGGGCTACTTCCTGATCGTCTGGGACTTCATTCATTACGCCCGTTCGCAGGGCGTGCCGGTGGGCCCGGGGCGAGGATCGGCCGCCGGCAGCCTGGTGAGCTATGCACTGCAGATCACCGACGTCGATCCCTTGCAGTACGATCTGCTTTTCGAGCGCTTCCTGAATCCCGAACGCATCTCCATGCCGGATATCGATATTGATTTCTGCATGCGGCGCCGCGGAGAGGTGATCGAATACGTGCGGCAGAAATACGGCGAAAAGAGCGTCGCGCAGATCATCACTTTCGGCACCATGGCAGCAAAAGCAGCCCTCAAGGACACCGGGCGGGCGCTCGATATGCCGTACGGCGATGTCGACCGGCTAGCAAAGCTGGTTCCGAACCAGCTCAACATTTCGTTGGAAGAGGCCTTGAAGCAATCGTCGCAACTGGACTCGCTGCGCGAGAAGGACGAACGAGTCAAAGAAGTGGTCGAAATTGCGCTGCGCCTGGAAGGGCTGGCGCGCCATGCGTCGACGCACGCGGCCGGCGTGGTGATTTCTCCGCGCCCGCTGACTGAAATCGTGCCGCTTTACAAGTCGAACAAGGATGAAATCACGACGCAGTATGACATGAATGCGCTCGAGCGCATCGGTCTGCTGAAGATGGATTTTCTCGGACTGACGACGCTGACCGTCCTGGACGACGCCGTGCGTTTGATACAACAGAATCGCGGCGCTGCCGTCGATCTATCGAGCCTGGCTCTGGACGATGCCGCTACCTACGCTCTTTTTTCGCGAGGGGACACGACGGGCATCTTCCAGTTTGAGTCGCACGGGATGCGCGACATCTTGAGGCGCTATCAGCCGACACGGCTGGAGGACCTGACCGCTCTGAACGCTCTTTACCGCCCCGGCCCGATCCAGGGAGGGATGATCGACGATTTCATCGCCCGCAAGCACGGCAAGAAGAAAGTGACCTACGACCTGCCGGCGCTCGAAGAAATTCTTTCCGAAACATGGGGCGTGATCCTCTATCAGGAACAGGTGATGCAAATTGCGAACCGCCTGGCGGGCTTTTCGCTGGGCGACGCCGACCTGCTCCGCCGCGCGATGGGCAAGAAAAAGCCCGAAGAGATGGCGGCGCAGCGGGAAAAGTTCCTTACGGGGTGCGCGGCGCGGAAGGTGCCACATAAAAAGGCCGAAAAGATTTTCGACCTCATGGCGGAGTTCGCCGGATACGGCTTCAACAAATCGCATTCCTGCGCATACGCGCTTCTCGCGTATCAAACGGCATGGCTCAAGACCCACTATCCGCTGGAATTCATGGCCGCCATGCTCACATCGGAAACGGGCAATACGGAAAAGGTGGTGAAGTACATCAACGAGGCCCGCAGCATGGGCATCACCGTGTTGCCGCCCGACGTGAATTCGAGCGATATCGATTTCACGCCGGTCGGAGATCAGATTCGTTTTGGGCTTCGCGCCATCAAGAATGTAGGCGAGAACACGGTGAAGGGAATTCTGGCCGCGCGCGAACTCCTTGGCCGGTTCACCAGCGTTTTCGAGTTCGTGGAATCGGTGGACACGCGCCTTTTGAACAAGCGCGTGCTGGAAAGCCTGATCCGCGCCGGAGCCATGGACGGGCTTGGCGCTCACCGCGCGCAGATGATGGCCGTGGTCGATCGCGCGATGGACCGCGCGCAGAAGCTCCAGCGCGCCAAGGAGAGCGGCCAGCACGGGCTGTTCGCGGGGGGAGGAGCGCCTTCCGCAATCGCCGCACCTCCGGAGATTTTGCCCGACGTCGAAGAATGGCCCGAGCACGAGCTTCTTGCGTCGGAATATTCGACGCTCGGCTTTTACATTTCCGGACATCCACTCGATAAATACGCCGGCCGTTTGCAGGAGCTCAATGCCGTGGAGCTTTCCACGATGGATAGCCGGCGCAATAACGAAGAGATCGTCATTGCCGGGATCATCGTTCAGTCGCGCCCGATGCGTTCGCGGCGGGGATCCCGCTGGACGATCCTGTCCTTACAGGACCGCACCGCAGTAATCGAGGCCCTGGTTTTCCCGGAGGCATTTCAGAAGCTCGAGCCGATCTTCAAAGCCGCCACGCCGCTGCTGGTGAAGGGCCGGGTGGCGCTGGAGGATGCGGGCACGCGGGTGATTGTTTCCGATGCGCGGCTGCTCGACCAGGTCGCCGAGCGTGCGCCAAGCCTGCTTCGTGTCCGATTGGATTTGAGCGCTACCGATCACGGCGCTCTCGACCGCCTTCAGGAGCTGTTCGCGAGCCGGCCCGGCCGCTGCCGCGTCGCCTTCGAACTCGTACAAGATGATGGCACCGAAGCCACGCTGGAAGCATCGAGCGCGGTTCGAGCCGACAAGGAACTGGTCGAGCGCGTACGTCAAATTTGCGGCATCGATTCGGTTGCAGTGGTGCAGTGACAGAGGACGAGTGGCAGACAAGGACAATCGAGACAGACGCATTTTGGCTCGCAAGAGGCTTCGCCGGCTCCGCGCGCTGGCCATGGAGCGCAAGCTTCTGGAAGAGAAGGAGCGCGCCGCCGACCGCGCGCGCTCCGAAGAGGGCGCCGCTCCCGCCCGGCCGCCGGAAAATCAGCCGCCCGCGTCGAAGAGCAGAGAAAAGCAGCGGGAGCTCGATCTGCATGCTCTGGAACGAGATGTCGTCAAACTCAGGAGCGATACCGATCCGGCCGATGCCAAGGCCGCCGAGATCGAGCGCATCCGCCGGGAAGTGGAAGAACTCAAGCACGAATTTCACACGCATTTGGATGCGTGGCAGCGGTTGCAGTTAGCACGCCATCCGCAGAGGCCGTATACCGGAGACTTCATCCGCCTGTTCCTTGAAAACTTCAGCGAGATTCACGGCGACCGTAGTTTCGGGGACGACCCAGCTCTCATCACGGGCATGGCGTGGTTCCATGGCAGGCCCGTGATGGTGATCGGCAGCCAGAAGGGGCGCGATACCAAGCAGCGCGTGGTGCATAATTTTGGCCAGGCGAAGCCAGAGGGGTATCGAAAGGCGCTTCGAGCAATGGAGCTCGCAGCGAAGTACGGCCGGCCGATCTTGACGTTCATCGATACACCGGGAGCTTACCCAGGTGTGGACGCGGAGGAGCGGGGACAAGCCGAAGCGATTGCACACAATCTCCGCGAGATGTCGCGCCTGCCGGTGCCAATCATTGTCAGCATCACGGGAGAGGGTGGGTCCGGCGGCGCCCTTGCGCTAGCGATCGGCGATCGCGTGCTGATGTTCGAAAATTCGGTCTATTCCGTGATTTCGCCGGAGGGTTGCGCTTCCATCATGTGGCGCGACCCGACCAAGACGGAGATTGCCGCCGAGGCGCTGAAGATCACGGCCTCCGATTTACTCGGGCTCAAGATCATCGACGAGATCGTTCCCGAGCCCGAAGGCGGGGCACATAACGATCATGCCGCCGCGGCCAAGCTTCTCGACAGCGCGCTGACGCGCGCGCTGGACGAGCTTTCACGCCTCCCTACGCAGCAGCTACTCGACGAGCGCTACAATAAATTTCGCCGCATGGGCCAGTTTTTCGCTTGAACTGCATCGCCCGGCGAAACGAAGTCCTTGAGTCTCCGTCGTCTCTATGCCCCTTGGGCTTTCTGACCGGAGCCCTTCACGTGAATGTTGAGGAATTGCAGCACCAGACCCCATGCGAGCGTGGCGGCATTCGCGTTATAGCTCGCTCGGGCGTCGCAGAAAAATCCGTGGTCGGCATCCGAGATGTCCACGTTAATGAAGGTCTTACCCACGCGCTTCAGTTCATCCACGATGGAGCGAATCTGCTCCTGGGGGATGTGCTTGTCGAGTCCGCCCCAGAATAGGAGCATAGGTCCCGAAAGGCTGGCCGCACGGGGAAGCAGCGCCGGTGCGATGCCACCGCCGTAAAATGAAATGGCCGCCCGCAGCGGAACGACCGAACACGTGAGAAAAGAAACTCGCCCGCCCATGCAGAAACCGATGCTTGCAATGCGGTCCGAGGAGACCTGCGGATCGGCTTTCAGCCAGTCGTACGCCGCGCGGACGTCGTGAACGATGCTGTCCTCTTTCATTGCCTGCATGTGCGGCATCACCGCCTGAAAATCGGTATAGCTTCCCTCGAAGCCCGGAGCCGTTCGATGATAAAGCTCGGGAGCAACGGCCACGTATCCCTCTCGCGCTACTCGCTCGGTGATGTCGCGGATGTGCGCGTTCACTCCAAAGGCTTCCTGGAAAACCAGCATCCCCGGAGCCTTGCCTTCTTCCGCGGGACGAGCGGTATAAGCGGACATCGTCGTGCCGTCGGCGACCTGGAGCGTGACCCTTTGCGTCGCTATTTTGCTCATGAATTGCTCCTTTGTGTTTTAAATTATTTGAAGCGCCCCTAGCATAATCGCTTTGGCTCCAAAATCGAAACACTGGATAATGGACCGTGGCTTGCGGCACCGGGCCGGCTGTCTCGACGAGAGGAGATCCCTGAATCCGTGGCGGATACGATCAGCAAATTGAATCCAGCACAGCCACCGGAGGCGAGCCAATCACCGGAGCCGGACGTGATCCAGACGCACTCGCTCACGCGGCGGTACGGCACTCTTGTCGCCGTCGACCATTTGACGTTCGCGTGTCCGTTTGGCTCTGTCTTTGGACTGCTGGGTCCAAACGGCGCAGGCAAGAGCACGCTGATCAAAATGCTGACGACGCTGCTGCCGCCGAGTGAAGGCACCGCTTCGGTGGCCGGATTCGACATCGTTCGCGAGCCGCGAGAGGTGCGCCGCGCGATTGGCTACGTTTCTCAAATGCTTTCCGCCGACGGGGATCTCACCGGCTACGAAAATTTGTCCATTTCCGCAAAGCTCTACGGAGTCCCGCGGTCGGAGCGAGCGCAGCGGATTGCCCACGCACTCGAATTCATGGACCTGTCCCACGTAGCCGGGAAGCTGGTGAAACAATATTCCGGAGGCATGATCCGGCGCCTGGAAATCGCACAGTCGATGCTGCACCGCCCGCGCATCCTGTTCCTTGACGAGCCGACCGTGGGGCTCGATCCCATTGCGAAGCAGTCGGTGTGGCAGAATGTCCGCGCTCTTCGCCAGGAATTCGGGACCACGATCCTGATGACCACGCACGATATGCAGGAGGCCGACCAACTCTGCGAGACGGTAGCGTTCATGCACGGCGGCCAACTGGCGGCGGTAGGCTCGCCTGCGGAGCTCAAATCGACACTGGGTCCCGAGGTCACGCTGGGCGACGTTTTCATTCACTACACCGGGGCCACCATTTCCGAGGGAGGAGACTTCAGGGATGCCGCCCGCATTCGAAGCACAAGCAAGCGTCTCGGCTGATTTCTTTCCCGGCGGCGAGTTCGCGCGCCAGACCCTGGCCGTGGCCGAGGCGGACGTCCGCAAGCTGATCCACGACCCTGTGGAACTTTTCACGCGCATGGTGCAGCCCGCGCTCTGGCTGCTGATTTTTGGAGAGGTATTCACGCGCGTTCGCGCCATCCCCACGGGTGGGCTCCGGTATCTCGATTTCATGACGCCGGGGATTCTCGCGCAAAGCGTTCTTTTTGGAGCGATTTTCTACGGCATCTCGCTCATCTGGGAGCGGGACTTGGGCATCGTACACAAGTTTCTGGTGAGCCCCGCCAGGCGAACGGCCCTGGTGCTGGGGCGCGCCATTTCATCGACGGTTCGAAGCCTGTGCCAGATGGTTTTGGTTTATATCCTCGCTTTTCTGCTTGGTGTGCAGTTGCGTTCCGACGCCGCTTCGCTGGCCGGGGTGGTGGCGGCCGTCATGCTGGGCTCGGCGGTATTTTCCACGTTCTCGTTGATCGCGGCATGCATCGTCAAGTCGCGAGACCGGTTCATGGGGGTAGGGCAAGTGCTGACCATGCCGCTTTTTTTCGCGAGCAATGCAATCTATCCGCTCAGCATGATGCCAGCCTGGTTGCGCGTGTTTTCGAGGGTGAACCCTCTCACGTACCAGGTGGACGCGCTGCGGCGCTTGATGATTGTGGGAAGCACAACCACATTCGGCCTGCATGTGGATTTTCTGATTCTGTCGATTGCTCTAGCGCTGCTGATTGCCATCGCCGCGCGTCTCTATCCCAACATCATCACCTGATGCGACTCGTCGCTTTTGGCACCCGGCGTCTTCGAGAGTAGGATGGGAGCGCACCGGAACGTCACGGCAGGGAAGTGCGGCCCTGGAAGAAGGAACGCGCGCCCGATTGCAGCGGAAGTCGGCAATTTTAGCAGCGCCTGATAGGCTTCTCGAGAAAATGGACCTTTTTGCCGGCGGAGAGAAATAGTTATGTATCCCCCGAAAACAGGAGACAGGGCCACTATGTTCAGCGCGATGGGTGTTA
>DATLST010000228.1:0-3501 GCA_035534055.1 Candidatus Acidiferrales bacterium
GCCATGGTCCACTACAACCAAACCGCGCTCATTCTCGAACTGCGCAAACTGTTCTTGATGCCGCCTATCGCGTCCATCCCGAACGCTTCGTCCGCCAGGCCCCCAAACCAGCAACGGTCCCAACAGAGGTCTGGATCAACAAACCGCTCAAGACAGATGAAAATACTCACTTAGATAGCCTTTGCGGCCATCAGCGCATTGCTTAAAAGCGCTGCTGAACCAATCAATTATGTTGCCGGCGTTTAATTCAAGGATGCGCTCTTGAACCATGCCCTGGGCTTCACCGTCTTTCGATAGCCGCTGGGCAATTTCGTCACGTGTGACAAAGTCTTGAAGTTTCGCATACTCCTGCTCGATGATTCTTGCGATGATAGGAAATAGCTCTTCGCGTTTCCAATTTGGTTTTCCACCGCGCTTCATGCTCTTTGGCATTGGGCGAGTCTGTCATGGAATTGAAGAAGGATGCAACCTTGAACGATCCGCCATCTCCCGTCCGGGCTTGGGCGAGGCGGGGCGGGCTGCTACAATGGACGGTTCCGCAGGATCCCAATTTCATACCGAGGGGGCACATGGCTGAAATCCAACCATTTCGAGCATACCGCTACGATACGAACCGCGTCGCTTTGAAGGACGTGCTGACGCAGCCCTACGACAAGATCAGCCCGGAGATGCAGGAGCGTTATTACGCGGCGAGCCCCTACAACCTGATTACCGTGGAAAAGGGCCGGGTGCTGCCGGGCGACACGGCGGAGAACAGCGTGTACACGCGCGCGGCGCAGAAGGTGGAGGAATGGATCGCGCAGAAGATCCTGGTGCAGGACGCCGCGCCCAGCATTTACGTGTACTCGCAGGAGTTTGTGACGCCGGGAACGCAGTCGCGGCGGACGCGCATCGGGTTTATCGCCCTAGGGCGCGTGGAAGATTATGACGCGCACGTGGTGTTCCGGCACGAGCGCACGCTTTCGGCGCCGAAAGCAGACCGCATCGAACTGCTGCGGCGCACGCGCGCGCAGACCGGCCAGCTCTTCCTGCTCTACGACGACCCGTCACGAACGATCGACACCCTGCTGGAAGAGACGGCGCGCAAACCCACGCCGCTCGAGCTGCGCGATGAATATGACGTGACGCACCGGCTGTGGCCGGTGGCGGATTTGGCGTTCATTCGGCGGATCCAAAACGCGATGGCCGACAAGAAGCTGGTGATCGCGGACGGGCATCACCGCTACGAAACGGCCCTGAATCTCCGCAACGAAGGACGCTCGCGCGCCGGCAAAGCCGACCCGATGGCCGCGCACGAATTCGCGATGATGACGTTCATCAACACGCACTCGAAAGGGCTGACGATCCTGGCGACGCACCGCGTGGCCGGAAATCTTGCGAACTTCGATTTCGAACGGTTCCGCAACTCGATGGCGCCGTATTTCGACTGGTATTCCTACCCGTTTCAGAATCCGCAAGAGCGCGCTGCGGCGCTGGCGGAATTTCGCAAGGACCTCGAAGGAGGAAACCACGGGAGGCGGGCGATCGGCGTGTATCCAGGTGCGGGTGCGTTCTTCCTGTTCCTGCTGCGGCGCGACACAAACCTGGAAGACGCGCTGCCGGATATTTCCGAGGCGCAGAGAGGGCTCGACGTGGTGCTGCTGCACCGGCTGATTCTTGAGAAAGGATTGGGAATCGGCGCCGAGGCGGTGGCGGCGGAAAAGAACGTGGGGTACGAACGGGAAATGGAAGCGGCCATCGCGCGAGTGGACCGAGGCGAGGAGCAGGTCGCTTTCCTGCTGAAGCCGGTGCGCGTGCAGCAGGTGACGGAGATCGCGCTGGGCGGTGACGTGCTGCCGCAGAAATCGACGGACTTCTACCCGAAGCTGCTGAGCGGAGTGGCCATCTATCGAGTAGAAGGGCGAGTGGAGGGGCGAGTAGAAGGACGGGTGGAAGGGCGCGCCGAGGGACGGGCGGAAGGGCAAACGGAAAGCCCGGCGGAAGGCGCAGCGAAGAAATAAATGCGGAAGGCCCGGCACCTTGCCGGGCCTTCGTTCGAAAAGCGGTGGAGCACGCTACCCGCGCGAAAAACTATGCCCCCGTGCTGAAGCTCTGGATGGCGGCCGTTTCGCTGTCGTAGGTGTCGAAAACGGTGATCAGCTTGGTGACCTGCAACACTTCCTTGAACTTCGATCCCAGGTTCGTCAGCTTGAGCGTGGCGCCCTGCGAACGCGCGCTATGGAAAGTGGCGACGAGCGTGCCGAGCCCGGCGCTGTCGATATAGCCGACGTTCGCGAGATTCAGGACGATCTTCTTCTTTCCCGCCGCAAGGAGGCTTTTCACTTTTTCGCGGAACGCATTGCTCTCGTCGCCCAACACGATCCGTCCATCGATATCCAGAACGTCCACACCATTCACATTCCGATCAGTCATTCTCAATGCCACGTTCGTGCCTCCTCGTAGAATGCGTATCCAAACTTTCGCCGGCGCCGCGATTGCCACGCCGACGCTTGGCGGTGGGCCGTGACTAGTAAAAATCCGAACAGGACATATAGTAACCGCAAACCGGGCAAATCAGCTTGCAGCTTCGAGCCTCAAGGCGAGTCGAGCACGCCGGGCAATATTGCGAAGCGAATTCCGCCTTTTCGGGCTTTTGGAGAGGCGGATCCTGGTCCGCTTCCGGGCGTTTCGCGGATGGGATGTCCACTTGCGGCCCTGTCATCGCAGGCTCCTCCACTCGACGAGCGTTTATAGCATATCTCGCAGGCGGGGAAAAGCAAACGCGGCTGGGGCGCCGGGAGCAATTCGGATCGAGCCGGGGTGCGGAAATTTTCAGCTTGCGATGCGGAGTATAACTCCCGAGAAATGCGGCAGTGCAAAAATTATCTACTGACCGGGGTGGAAGTGGCTTGGAATCCGCTGGATGTGGCGAGAGAGCGGAGGCAAGGGCGGAGATAGCAACCACATCGCTCGCTGAAACGTCCTATAATGTATAAGGGAGGCGGCCATGAGCGGTAAACGTCGCTTTCAGCTAGCTGCGGCAATCCTGTTGGTTGTTCCCCTGCTGGGGCCGTCGATCACGCATGCGCAACGTGGAGCGATGCATTTCTCCGGCAGAATGGCTGCGCCCCGCATGAGTTCCGTACGGACTTCGGGCATGCGTTCGAGGACGATTCGTCCCCGGATAGCGGCTCCGGCGGGCGGGACATTTTTTTCGAACACCCTGGGCTTTTCCAATACCCTTGGCAACGTGAGCGTGTTTTCACCCAGCTTGCCGGGACTCAACGGCATCAACTACGTGACGAACCAGGATATCGGCATTGAGGCCGCCATCGACCCGGCGACGCAGTGGCGTCTTGCCATTGCGGAGCAAGTGCTGCGGAACACCCCGGGAATCTTCCCGGGAACGGGATTCTACCTGCTCGACGGCGGAGGCGCATACGCCATCCCGACGGAACCGGCGGAAGGCGAACAGCCGGTGCAACAACAGCCACAACCTCAAGTGATTGTGGTGCAGCAGGC
>DATLST010000229.1:0-12732 GCA_035534055.1 Candidatus Acidiferrales bacterium
TTCGTATCCGGTGCGTGCGAGGCGCGCACGTAATGCACTGTTGTTCAATGCAATAGCCAGCTTCGACGCGAGTTGTTCTACGTTTTCTGGTTCGAAGAGGAGACCGTTGCTGTTGTCAGCAACGTAGTAAGGAACGCCGCCGACTGAGGCTGCTACGATCGGCCTCTGTGCGGCCATGGCTTCGAGGAGAACGCGGCCCATTGAGTCGGTCCGCGAAGCCAAAACGTAAACCGAGCAAGCGGCGATCACTTTTAGCGTTTTGTCCAGCGGACTTGCCGGCAGAAATTCGATCTGTGGACATCCGGCCGCGAGTTCGTCCAAGTATGTTCGGTCCGGAAAGAAGCCCAAGAGCTTCAGCTTGTAATCAGGAAACTGTGGAGCGATTCGTTTGAACGCTTGAATAACGATATCCATTCCCTTCGTGTACCAGGGATATCCAACTGACAGGACAAACCGTTCGTCGGAGGGTTCACGCTGGATGGTATTGACGGGAACGAAATCGTGGAAAACGGCCACTTTCTTTCGCGCCAGCTTGGGGTACTTGCTCAACTGCGTCGGGTACAACAGCTTGATACAATCGGCGTTGCCACCCACGAAGTTCAGCAGACGGTCCGCAAAGTACCGCTTCAAAGAAGAGGCGATTCCAGGATTCGGCGCGTCGTAACGGAATGCGTTTTCCGGCACGCCGGGAACCTCGACGATCATCCTTGCACCCGTGAGCCATTTCAGGATCACGGCTGCAACTCCGGGCCTGTTGGTACCATACGCAACGATCGCGTCGAATTTCCGTTCTTTGTGCAGCCGTAATCCGTGTCGGACATAGAACATAAAAATCGCTAATCGTCGGAAGAACTTCGGAGTGCGATAAGCGAGAAACAAATGGTATCGAAAATCCCCTACACGATAGATCGGGAACGTGCTCCGCAGGTATGGCGGTACGCTAGCTTGTGAGTCGAACCAGACAGGCAGCAGGATGTCGCCTTCGGCTATCTCCGAAAGGTACGTGAATTTGTCCCTTGAAGCGTCTTCACCCGGAGGCACGAGGCCGGGCAAAATGAAAAGAAGACGCGTCATCGTTCAGCTCCGTTGACGATCTCGTTATTCATGTCCATTGCACGATTGTGTGGGGCATGCTGCTGCGGACAATCGCCTAATAGTTCGGTTGGCCCACGATCCTGTCCGAGTACAGACCGAAATAGATTTTCATATCGGTCTGCGATGTGGCTAGTCGCGTAATTATCTAGAATGCGTTTTCGCCCGGCTTGGCCCATTCGCTCCCGAAGTGCGTTATCTCCGATCAGGTGAAGCAGGGCAGCAGCAATTGCACCTGCGTTGCCGACAGGAACCAATAGCCCTTGCTCGTCAGGGTCGATCAACTGGCGATTCGCCGGAATATCGCTGACAACACATGCAACGCCCGTTGACATCGCTTCGGCGACTGCGCATGGAAAGCCCTCCGAAGGAGATACCAGTGCAAATACATCCGCTATTTTCAACCAGGATGAGACCTGCGAGGGGTCCACTCTTCCGGAGAAGTGAATGTTTGCCTCCAGTTTGAGACTTCGGGCTTGTTGGTCGAGTTCGGCTCGGCTTGGACCGTCACCAACTAGCACGAGCCTTGCTCCCGGCACTGTCTGAATAAGGATTCCGAAAGCTTCGAGCAATGATGGCAGCCCCTTTTCGGGCGCAAGGCGGCCGCAGTACAAAACTACAGGTGCCAGTGGCGAAATGCCGAACTGGGCCCGCAGAGCGCCCCGATCGTGCGGGCCGCACGGAGCAAACTCCTGTGTATCGACGGGATTCGGCATCCAGAGAAGCTGTTCCGGAGACAAACCGTGATTGATCGCTTCTTGCCGCATACCTTCGTTCAGGATCATGACGCGCTGTGCCCACTTGCGAAGCCACGCTAGTTCTAGCCGACCGAGGGTAGATTTACTCATAAACGGCACGACTCCACTGCCAGATATCTTCATAACGATCGGCTTGCGGAGGAGTCTCGCGGTCGGAAGACCTGTAGCCAAATGCAAACCCTGCATCAGGAAATAAACTATTTCGTACTTCTTCCGTTCGCGGATGAGTGTTCCGGCGACGCGAAGGGCAAACACGATATCTTTCATCGCTCCCTTCCATCGTCCGGCATAGATGCGAACGGGAACGCCCTTCGGATCCACCCAGTCACGAACCGTCGGCATCGGTTCGCCTCCAGCGCAAACGACCCGAATGTGGTGGCCACGCTGGATCAGCGCTGAGCACACGCGCTGTGCCTCGATTTCGGACCCGCCAAGGACCGGTGGGTACGAGTGGCAGATCAACAGGACTGATACGGGCTTGGTGCTTAGAGTTTTCATGACCACAGAATCCCGCGCCACTGAAATCGAGTACTTGCAACACGGCCCTCAACTCGCCAACGATCTCGCAAAACTCGCCTCACTGAAGCACCTTGACGGGAGCGACCGTTGCAGAGGTACACTTTTGCTCAAGATAGTTGCGATGCCAGAGTTCAAACGACAGCAACTGCCAAAGCGCGGAAGAATGATCACGCTCGCCCCGATTGTGCTCGCCTAACATCCGCTCGATCGGTTCTTTTCTGAAATACCCACGCTGGAGTGTACGAGAATCGAGCAGAACAGCGGACAAGTTGTCCTTCATTTGGGTCCTCATCCAATGTTTCAGAGGAAGTGCAAAGCCTTTCTTCGGACGATTGAGCACGTGGCTCGGCACACCCATCCGTTCGGCCAGTCGGCGAAGCGCGTATTTGCGAGTGTTTCCCCGGATTTTCATAGCCAGCGGAAGCTTCGCGGCAAGCTCAACAAACGCTTGATCGAGTAATGGGCAGCGTACTTCCAGAGAGCAAGCCATGCTCATCCGGTCGACTTTAGTCAGCACATCGGCGGTTAAATACGTCTTGACGTCGGTATACTGCATGCGACTGACCTTATCTGTTGCAGGCGCCTCGTCGTAGTACGTCCGCATCGTTGCCGCCGGTCCGTTCTTCGCGCAGAGGAACCGTCTATACTCAGGAGATAGAATCGTAAGCTCCGGATCGTAGGCGCTGAGAGTTTCTCTTCCGCTCAGAAACCGGTCGCGAGAATTGAGCACGAAGTTGTACGACAGTTTTCGACCTCGCAGCTTCGCGGGCAGACGTGGATAGACGAACTTGTGGTATCCGGGCGCTATCCAATCAGGTACAAAGTCTAAGAATCTCCGCCGCTGATGAACGATATAGCTATCGTATCCGGCAAAGAGTTCATCGCCACCGTCACCAGAGAGCGCGACTGTGACATGCTCGCGAGCAATACGCGACACGTGATACGTAGGAATAACAGACGAGTCGGCGAACGGCTCGTCAATGATGCTGGTCAGGAATTGAACCGTATCCCAAAGATCCGCATGAATGATCAGCTCGTGGTGATCAGTTCCAAATCGTGTCGCAACGGCCCGAGCGTACCCAGCTTCGTTGAAGTCAGCCTCTGAAAACCCAATCGAAAAAGTCTTAACCGGTGCACGGCTAACACGAGCCATCGCCGCCACAACGAGGGAGGAGTCTACTCCTCCGCTGAGAAGCGCACCAAGAGGAACTTCACTAATCAGCCTCAGCCGCACGGCATCGAGTAATGTTTGCTCGAGCCGGTCAAGGCACTCTTGCTCCGAGAAATCCACGGAACAGAACTGAGGGAGATCCCAGTACCGATGCAACTCAACGGAACGGTCTTGAAACTGTAGCGTATACCCTGGCGGAAGTTTTTTTATCGACGAGAACGCGGTAAAGGGGTCTGGAATGTACCCGTAGTAAAGAAACTGCCCAATACCCTCGTTGTCTAGCGCGGCGAGCGCGGGTGCCACAGCGAGCAGCGATTTGATTTCTGACCCAAAGTACAGAATCCCGTTCTGTACCGCGTAGTGAAGAGGTTTCTTGCCAAGACGATCTCTCGCGAGAAGCAGAGTTCGAGTGCGAAAATCGTACAAGGCGAACGCGAACATTCCGCGCAAATGAGTTACGCACTCCGTCCCGTAGCGCTCATACAGATGAACAAGTACTTCCGTATCAGAGCGAGTATAGAAATGGTGACCATCGGCCTCTAACTGCCGTCGTAGATCCAGGAAGTTATAAATCTCGCCGTTAAAGACAACCCAAACGCTGCGGTCCTCATTATGAATGGGCTGTTGGCCACCGGAAACGTCGATGATGCTGAGCCGGCGCATGCCCAATCCTACCGGCCCATCGACGAGCACACCCTCATCGTCGGGACCGCGATGCACGATGGCGGCGCACATTTGTTGAACGTCGGCTGCGTCCACTTGAAATTCCCGGTCAGCAGCAACCATGCCTGCAATTCCGCACATACTCTCTCCGCATGAATGTCGCGCGTCAAGCCAGCTGCGGACGGCTGTCTACGAATTCGTCCGAGCCTCTATAAAGGTTGAAAACACGACTGAACCCAATCCGCAGCCTCGCCACTGTCCGGCCGCGAGAATGCCGACAGTGCGCGATGCAAACTCTCTTTCAGGGCTGCCTCGCTATAATGCTCGAATATTACCTTTCGCGCGGCACTGCCAATTGAATCGCGGCGCACTGGGTCTTGCAACAATTGAACGACTGAACGGGCAAACAGCTCCGGATCGTCCGCCACTAGAATCTCCTTGCCCAATTCGAGATTCAGGCCTTCGGCGCCCACGCTGGTCGAAACGACGGCCCTGCCCGCACCACAGGCTTCCAAGATCTTGATCCGAGTGCCGCTGCCCAACCGAAGTGGCACAACGACAACAGTTGCGGCTGAAAGGTACGGCCTCATGTCGGGCACGGTTCCGGTGAATTCGATTTGAGCATGATGGCGAAACTTGGCAACAAAATCAGAGGGCGGATTCCGGCCAGCTACGACAAATTTCACGTCCGGACACTCGTGACGCACCAAGGGAAAAATCTTGTCGACAAAAAAATCAACGGCATCCCGATTAGGAAACCAATCCATTCCGCCTTGGAATAGGATTGTTCGCGTCCCGTCGCCCTCACGGCTGCGCTTTGCAGGCGGAGAAAACAAGCGCGTGTCGATTGTATTAGGCACAAGGAAGATCGGCTTTTGCACGCCCATTTCGTGGAGCATAGTTCGATCGATTTCAGAACAAGCCATCGCGAATACTGCTCGATCGCAGGCTCGTCGTTCGGCTCGTCGGATTAGGACGGATTCTACGGCAGCGTAGTATTTGCGTACAGGATTTCTCTCGATCTCTGCATATCTCCGAAAAATCATGTGCTCTACGTTATGGCAGTGCAGTGCGATGGGCACGTTAGTATCGAGCAGATTGACTAGAGCATACATCGAGTCACACACGATGAGGTCAAACGCACCTCCCCTGAGGTGTCCGCCAATTGTTTCCCGCATCGCTCCGGAACGAAACCGCTCTACTGAATACGCCCTCCTCGAAAGTAAACATCGAAGGCGTCCGAAATAGTCGGGGCGATCGGGAACGTTGCTAAACGTCCGATTTCTTCCCAGTAGGTCGACTTGGCAACAGTACGATGCAAGTGGTTCGATTGTTTCCGGTCGCACATTTGGGGCGAATGCGACGAACGTCGTCTTGTGTCCGAGAGATGCGAGCGTGCGGACGATCGACAGCGTTCGAATGGACTGTCCATTGTTTGCGGGAAGTGGCAAGTGTGTCGAAATGAAAAGTATATGCATCTATTCTGTCAGTAGCCCGGGGTTCTGGACAGTTCTTCAGGTTCTCTCGGCTGATGATTGCCGCTTTTCCTATACTTCGCAGGCTCCTGCTTCATACAATCTCGGTAAAGCTCTAGCATTGACTCGCAGTAGGATTGTGGGGAATATGCTGCTGCTGTCTTTTTCGCAGCGACTGACAATTGAGCGCTGAAATCCCGATCATCGAGTACCTTGGCAATTCCTTGCGCGAGCGCCGCTGGATCACGAGCTGGCACCAATAGCGCCGCCTTAGCGTCTGATACGATCTCGGGGACACCCCCAACTCTGGTCGCAACTATCGGAAGACCAGCGGCCATTGCCTCTAACAATACGTTTGGGGATCCTTCACTTTGAGAAGGCAGCACCATCACATCCGCGAGCGTGTAATAAGGCGAAACAGCCGGCTGGTATGAAGCGAAGGTTATTAGGTCGGCGATGCCGCAACGGCTCGCCGTCCGCTCAAGTTTTTGTCGGTCGGGGCCGTCTCCCACTAGAACGAGATGGAACTTAACGCCGATGTTCTGCCGTCGAAGAATAGCTAGCGCGTTCAGAAGTTCCGTTTGGCCTTTTTCACAAGACAGTCTTCCTATATTCAACAATATTCTTGCGTCTGGTGGAATTCGGAACCTCTCCCTCAGTTTAGCAACCTCTCCTGCACTCGCCGGGACGAAAGGTTTAACAGCATTGTGCTGGATCGCAATTCGCTCCATTGGTACCCCTATGAGGTTCAACTCCGATGCGAAAGCGCGACAAACCGTGATAACTCTCGAACTCGCTGGCAGAGACCAGCGGTCAAGCTGGTTATAAAGACGAACCTTCAAATCGGTCCACGTATATCCGTGATGAAATGCGATCCAGTGATGTCGCCGATACGCTCCAGTCATGCGAAGTAAAAAATGAGACTTAACGCTGTGCGTCTGTATGATATGCGGATTATGTGAGTCGATTAGATTTCGCATCCTCGAAACCGTGGTGGGATCGTATGCGAATTTTTCCTGGACAACGTGGAGTCTGAGTTCCGCCTTGCTGCAGGCAATAGTGAAATCGTTTGAAGGCGATCCGTTTCCCCTGTGAAATGTGGCGACTGCGATATTAGCGTGGAGTCCGATTCTGTTCGGTTGCGCGGATCGGGTCGCAAACTCAATCAGATTCTTGGCAGGACCGCTCAAATATCTCGTTTCCAAGAAATCCAATACGCGGATGGTCTGAACGGGATCAGGCAGTTTCCATTCCTGCCCGTCAAGTGTCTCACGGTTCAAGCCTGATCCTAATTCCCCAGCTGGCTGCAACCTCGTCCTCCGCTTCAACTATTTACTGCAGTAGGTTTACGAGCTATTTCTTGACTCGCACACTCCAGAATACGAGCCGGGTTTCCAACAGCGACTACCCCGGTGGGCATCGGTCGCGTCACGACGGCTCCGGCACCCACGGTGGTTCTCGGGCCGACGTCCGCCATCACGATTGCGGAAGCCCCTATCCAACAATCCTCGCCGATTGTCACGGGCGTGAACTTCGTCTCATTCGCTCCTAGAATCCGTCCATTCGCCGCTCGGCTGTGTTGGTGTCCGCCGCTCAGGATCTGAACGTGGCTTGCAATCTGCGTTCGGTCGCCAATGTTGCAGCTACCAAGGATGCAATACGCTCCGATGTATACACCGCCCCCGACCGTGGAAGAACTCTGAGCAAAGAACGATCCAAAAGACACCCGGCTGGCGAGAGCACATCGGCTTAGTGTCAAAACATAATATGCAACCCGGAGGTAATCACCTGGAAGACCAGGTATCATTGCGAACAACTGAGCAAAGAATTGAAACGACCGGGCGAAACGGCCGAATCCGGAAAACAAGGCGAACGGGCATACGACTAACAGAGATGTCATCTGGACCGTAGCTTTCAAGGACGACCGTAGTGCTCGATGCCTCAACCTGCACTCTCGTTAGTCATAAGATGTTTATCCAAATCGCTAGGCGAAAGGCACGCCGGCGTATTGGCGGCAATAGACAGCGCTATAACGAGGGCTGGACTGCCCGTTCGCTTGTCTTTCTCTAGCATTGAGTCGGCCAAATTCAATTACTTGAGCAATACGAAAGCTATTGAAATCAAAGGATTTGACTGGTTACTAGCGCACCGGAAGCGATTTTGTGGCGCATTTGTTACCAAAATTGAGCACAGTTTTTCCGCCGTGTGCGCCGGGCTTGGCGAAAACGACATCGTACCCATGCAAACGCTGCGTATTGTGGGTCTGTCGTTGGCAGTCTAATTGCGGACTGGGTTCTCCGCAAACGGAATAATGACCCACGATTCTTCGAGAGTCTCGGCGTTGTCCCCTATCGGCGGCACAGTTCTGCGCCTGGCAGCACATAGCGCGAACCCTCACCCGCGCCCCCCTGGTGGCTCGGCCTGGATGGTTCTGGACGACGATCTGGGCGTGGGCAAGCAGATTGTTTTGCAACTTCTCGGAATACAAGAACAGGTAATCCACGTGTTGCCGGGGCGGCGGTTCAAACGCGTTCGTCGGAATCAGTACACAATTGTGCCTGCCGAGGTCGGAGATTACCGGGCCTTAGGCCGTAGCGTACGGAAGAAGAAACAGGCACCTTCACGGATTATTGATCTCTGGCCGCTGCGTCGAGGCGACGCTTCGCAGCCGCTCAACGCAGCTCCGGAACTTAGCTTGCGTGGGTTGCTCAACCTGTTGGGGGAGCTGGACAAATCTCACGCCCAAAACATCGAAATATCCGTTGTCTCGAGCGCCACAGATTTGGTCGGGGACCCTCTTACAACCGATGTTGAACGTGTTCAGCGATTGATCGCCGCTGAGTTTCCGCAAGTCATCTTCCAAAATCTCGACGTGAATATGTTGGTGCGCAGTCCTGAGCAAATAGCTGTTGAGATACTCACGAAATGCGGAAGTGTTCGCGTTGACGACCGGGGCGATAAGAGGTTTATTGAGACAATCAAGATTACAAATGAAAAAGAATCCATCGCGAATCAAGGCGAGGTCAGCGACGGCATCGTATCGAGCACACCTAAAGGCGCGGAACCTCAGCCGCTAAGCGTCCGCCCAAACCGGCTGGAATCGGTCCTCACAGGATGGTGGCGCGAGTTGTTGAGTATCGAGCACGTTACCCTAGATGCGGATTTCTTCGATCTGGGCGGAGATTCAATCACGGCCGCGCGACTGTTCAAGAATATCCAAAAGGCCTACAACGTCGAAATTGGCCTTTCGGCCATATTCGAGGCGCGCACTATTCGATTGCTGGCCCAGCTGATCCGACAAGAAATAGAGAAAGTGCCTTCTGAGTTGCGCTTTTGCCGATCTCTTGTGCCAATACAGCCATTAGGGACGAGAACTCCGATCTATGTGATGTCGGGTCTCGGTGGAAACGTTATTAAGTTCTATCCGCTTGCGTCTTACCTCGGTGAGGATCAGCCCATGTTTGGCTTACTCCCCCGGGGTCTCGATGGTAAACAGCCCTACTTTACGCGCATCGAAGACATGGCTGCCTATTACGCCGACGCCATGCTGCGAGTGCAGCCTGAGGGGCCCTATCGGTTGATAGGCTATTCGTTCGGAGGATTGGTTGCCTTGGAGGTGGCCCAGCAGATCCGCGCGAGGGGGGGAGAAATATCGTTTCTAGGCCTCCTTGACACGTCCGAGCCGGGATATATGGAAAGCTTCAAAAAAACTCTGCCCGCCCGCCAAAGATTTCGTGTCTATTGGGATCATCTTGAAGACGTTTCGCCAATTAGCCACGTGGCCGAGCGCCTGAACAATCTCTTAATTCGAAAGCTTTCCCCATTTACTTACAGGCTGTACGATGCATTGGATCGAGGGGTTCCGCGTGAGCTCGGGAAGATCGAGTATATCAATGCTCTTGCTGCGGCGCGGTACCGGCCAACTTTCTACGCTGGGAAGCTGACGCTGTTTAGATCTGCGGAGAGGCAGATTTCCGAAGGAAATGACGAAGCTTTGGGATGGGAAGGGTGGGTTGGCAGACTCGAAGTTATCCACATCCCGTCGAATCACTTTAATATTCTCAAAGAGCCCACCGTTTCTGCTCTCGCAGAGAAGCTGAAGTCTTGCCTCGGTGACGATTTGGGTAAGGTCGGCTGTCGAGTTCACATTTCTGACGCTTAGGGTGGCGAACGATGATTGACCTGGCCTACAAGGTCGATGCGCTACCGAATTAGTTCATTCGGCCCCAGAATGCCTATCTGTCAAGAACAACCTAGCCGATTTGCTTGCTCTGCACCATGAGGACCAACCGCGGCGCTGACGCGTTCCCTCGCGAATCAATTCGGGTTCTTCCCAAGGAATATCGTGGTAGGCAGTACGCAAAAAAACGCTGGATGGATTCCTCATCCATTCTTGGGGAAACAAAGCGATTATATCGTTATCGGTAACCTTTGGTCCCTCCTCAATAGGCGTTCGAGCGAACGCAGCGTACAGCGCTGCCGGAAGATCACGTGTGTGGCCCAGAGTCAAATGTCCTACTTGCGTCGGCCGCGGATTCATCTCGATCAGATACGGCTTGCGGCTCTGCTTCTCGAGAAGAAAGTCGAATCCATGGAACCCTGAGAGTTCGAGTCGGCAAGCGATTCTGGAGATTGCGGTATCCAGCTCAGGGATATCAATCCGACGCATCACGCTTGCTGGACCGTTCTTGTATTGCTTTTTGACAACTTCGAAATGCAGTCTAGCCAAGACTTTACCCTTCCAACAAGCGGCTAAACTCGTTGCGTCTTGCCCGTCCACGAATTCCTGCGCGTTAATCTTTCGGCGCTGCCTCAGCAATGCCGGCAGAACCGATCGGACATCTCGGTCAATCAGGGCTCGCTTGGCAACTCGAAGGGCCGAAGGGGGAGATTGAAGCGCTCGAAACCCCCGTTTTGCTTCTTCGAGGGTCCGTACGATTCGCACGCCTTCGCCACTCGATGTGCCGTCTGCCTTGAGAACCAACGGAAACAGGAGTTCGTCAGCGCATCGTTTCAAGTCGGAAAGATTCGCCGCAACCGTGGTTCTTGGAACGCGAATAGATTCTTCTTCTGCCAGCTGCATCACAGCCTTCCTGGCGCGAACGATCGCGTAGCTCTTGGAAGACCCCACAGATCTTTCAATCAACGTACAAACAGATTGCCCTGACTTTCCGCGCTGGCGAGCCCAATCGTACACTTGGTGAAGGCAAACTACGGCGTATTGGTCTCCCGGTATCAGGAGATCGGGAGCACCGGCCTCGATCGCATCAGCAAAGGAGGTCGTCGGAGCAAACCCGTTGTAGTGGTATATCCTCCGCACCGCCGAGGTCTTCATCAGGGGGTGCCTCGAGGGGCAAACGGCGTCAACAGAGAAACCGGCCCTCGCAAGCGCCATCGCCAGCCGGGCTGTCGGGAACCAGCGAGCGGTCGTTGCAATTAAGACCTTAGGGGTCAACTCGTTAAATGCCCCTTGCCGTAGAATCGACGACAACACTATCTTCGCCGGCTGGCGAGTAGGACCATCGCATGCTGCTTGCCAAAGGGCTCAGGGCCGGGCGCGGCTAACACTCTAAGAATTAGGACCCTTAGCCCGCCACTCGGTCGCCCACCTGCACTACCGGGCCGGTAGTAGTAGAAACGATATACCATTTTGGGGGCAATCCATTTCTCGAAAATCGCGCTATTCGGAAACGGCCCAGGATCAATCCCTGCCGGTGTTGGCCCGTGCTGATCGTGAACTGCGCCAAATTCGACTGGTTCCCTCGTTACGCGGGACCCTGTTTAATAACAATTCCGAACAACCCTTTCTTGTTGAAGCGTCTCAAGTCGGGTCGGAGTGGCTCCGCGTCGCAAATTATGGATTCCTGGCCAGAACAGTCCTCAAGGAAGGATCGAAATCCCCAGTTCGCGTCCACGTCATCCACCACTAACGCCCCTCCTGGCCGCAGGGCCGCCCAAGCAAGGTCCATCTCGAATCGCACGTTATGTTCGCTGTGTAGGCTGTCGTGTATGAAGAGATCAATCTGGCCGAGCTCGGAGAGCAAGCCTGAAAGACGTCGCCTACTGGAACCTTTGATGTATTTCCAGCGAGTCCGAAAGCGATCCTCGACCGCTACGCCAATTTGCTTCCTCACGGCCCTTTCGAACGGAGGAAGGTCGATGCTGAACAACCTGCCTTTTCCGTTTCGTTCGAGTGCCTCCAAAAGAAAGCGAGACGTCACGCCATGAGCAACGCCCGTTTCAACTACTTTGTCTGGTTTCAGATGGCGAGTTAGGCACCAAACCGCTCGAACAAACCCTCGGTCGCCATCGTTCCAGCCTAGAAAGCTCATTGGGCCAGCCTGGATGCCATGGGATTCGAGTTCATTGATCACTTTGGGCCATAGCTCAAAGAACGCGGGAGTCTCGTTGCACGGCCACTGGGCACCCACGTCAGCGTGAAGGCGCAACTCCCAGCTTGGATTGGACTCATAGAGACATTGCGGCCTCCTCTGCTCGCGGTGAGCAATGTAGCTTTCCCGAACGCTCGTCCATGTCTCGGCAGGATCCTCGATTAGGTCCCGCAATACGGACAGAGGATGCTTTACGTAACGCATTCCCAACATCGCTCAAACTCCAGTGGACTCGAACGAAATTTGGCCAGGATTGGGCGATATACTAGAAAACGGATTAGCTTAAAGTCAATTGGAATTGTGCCTATCGGAGGTTGACCATCGAACGGCGCTATGACGGCTTCCCCCGCAATTACCGGGAGCATCACTACAAGGCCCGGGTGTAAATAGTGGGGTCGGAGTCGGTGCTAGGTCGGCGAGTGCGACACGAACGATGCCTGTCGCTCAGCCGACGCACGTCTTGAAGGATAGCTTATGTGATTCGGCGGGAAAACGTGGCTAGATGCTTGCTCGCGTTAACCGCTAGAAGCTATTGCACAACCCTCCGTAAGACGATCATGAGACAGGCGATATGAAAGAACGCGTTGTAGATGGTGAGCGAGCGGTCGTAACGCACCACCAAGCGCCGGAAGTTGCCCAGCCAGGCGTTGGTGCGTTCGACG
>DATLST010000230.1:0-4298 GCA_035534055.1 Candidatus Acidiferrales bacterium
CCCCTTCCGCTTCCACGAATCACTCATCCCTACACGGCGTGACTGCTGTTTCGGGGTACCTTCGGGAAGAGCCGTATGCGGGAAATCCGCACGTACGGATCTGAGAGGGCAAAAGCCAAATGGCTTCGCTACTCGACCAACTTCCCGGACCCGATGGCAAGGAAACTCCGTTCCAGGAAACCGACTACACGCGCAAGAAATAAGTTCCGGGTTCTTCGCAAGATTTCTTACTGGCGGTGTTAACCATTTTGTCCGTCGCGCGTTGTAACTAATGAGTGCTGGCACATGCATGGCTCGTCCAGCCAGCAAGGAGCGAAAACATGAACGGGGATCTGGTTTTCAACGCGGCATTTCTAACTTTGTGTGGTTTTGTCGTTTGGATGATCTTTACAACTATTCGGCGCTACAAAAACATGAAGCTGCAGGCAGAAATCCAGCACAAGCTGCTCGACAAGTTCGCGTCGAGCCAAGACTTGCTCAGCTATGTAGAAAGTGAGGTAGGCAAACAGTTCTTGAACTCCCTCACCATGGAACCGAGCACGCCTTACGGACGTATCCTCTCTGCGGTACAGGCCAGTGTGTTGCTCTCATTCTTCGGCGCGGCGCTCTTGTTTTTGCGAGGCAAAGTATCCGGCGCCGATGAAGGTTTCCTGGCGTTCGGCACCGTGTTCGTGGCGCTCGGCGTTGGCTTTGCATCGTCAGCGTGCATCTCATACTTCTTGTCCAAGTCATTCGGACTGTTGAAGGGTAGCCACGCGCAACAATAATGGCGGTTTCATGCCAAGTGAATGTCAAACGCGCAGCGAGAAGTTGGGGGTTCTGGATCGCGTTACGATTTCCAGGCTCACGCCGCAGACGGCCGGCATGAATGCAGACGCCTTTGGTGTCTTTTACGACAGAACGGCACGCCCGTTGTGGGCCTACCTTCTGCGCGTATCGGGAGATCGCGACACGGCCGATGACTTGCTCCAGGAGAGCTATTGCCGAATGCTAGCGGTCAATCTTCCGGCCATGAGTGAGGCGGGGCGCAAGAGCTATTTGTTTCGGACGGCGACGAACCTTCTGCGAGACCGCTGGCGCCACAGTCAAGTCGTCAACAGACTCGCCGCTCTCACGGAGGCTTGCGAAGGACGCACCGAATCACCTGACGTGCAGCGTGCCTTTGAGCAGTTGAAGCCGGGAGAACGCGAGCTTTTGTGGCTAGCATACGTCGAGGGTTGCAGTCATGAAGACATTGGCAGCATCACCGGCCTGAGAACCAGCAGCATTCGCGTCCTGCTTTTTCGTGCACGCAAGAAACTCGCGGCCGCGCTGCGCCTTCACGGCACGCCCCGGAGTGGAAAGGAATGATGTATGACTCCGTGTGAAAGAGAGAACGACATCCGGGAAGCGTGTCGATCGAACGTGTGGACTCCTGCCCTTCGTGAACATGCCAGTCAGTGCGTCGCCTGCGCGGAGGCCATCATCGTCGCGGGTTTTCTGCTGCGCCAAGCAGAACTTGCCAGCTCGGACGCATCTCTCCCCAGCTCCAGGCTGATGTGGTGGAGAGCGCAGTTGGCGGCGAAGAATGCAGCGATGACGCGTGCGACTCGGCCCATCACATACGTTACTGCCATCTCTTTATTGGCTGGCGCGCTGGGATTACTGTGGCTTATCGTCGAGTCTGTTGAAACATCGGCGGCCTCGAATGGTGCCGCCAAGTATCCTGCTTACCTACACCATCTGCTGAATCTCTATGCAAATAGCACCGCACTTATGATGACGACTGGCATGCTCGTGTGCCTACTGCTCGGATCTTTATATGTAGTCTGGCGCGAATAGGGGTTGTCGAGTTGACTGCACAACGCGAGGGGTGGCGTATCCCTACTACTCCCGGCGCGTCAGCGCCGCTCCTCCCGGTTTACCTAGCTTAAAGCGTGCCATTGTGTTGCATGCAGTGTCAACAGAACCAGGCAGATCATGCGCTCAGATTGTTTTTAATTTTTCTTGTTACTTTTTCCCCGTTGCATGTTCCCTAGTAAGTGAGGGGAGTTCTCGCCGGATTCTTCCCGCGGACCAGGCGACGCCGAAAGTCTTCGGCCACCCGCCCTGTCACGCGTACGACCCGGAATTAGTACGGTCACGCGGCTAAAAGAGCAGTCTCTGCTTACAGAAAAGACCCTTGAAACCTCGCAAAGAAAGACGTTGCGCGTCCTCACCCTGACCAAGGAGGGGCAGCGGCTTCTGAAGAACACGAACCGCCTCCCCGAAGACCAGTCCATCTACCGCGGTTTGGTGAAGCCGCGAGAGGCCAAACACGACGCCGATTTGTATCGCCTTTACCACAAGGAAGCCGACCGGATCGAACGCGCTGGCGGCAGACCGCTGCGCGTCATTCTGGACTATGAACTCAAGCGGGATCTCAATCGCGACCTGGCCAAACTCGGACCGGAAAAAGACAACCCCGATGCGAAAGATATTGATTGCCGAAAAGCACATGCTTCGTGTCGTCAACGGCAAGATTCCCGTGCCCGATCTCCGCATTGAATATGAAACCGCACAGCATGAGCTCAGCCGTGTGGATCTTGAACTGGCAACCCGCCACTACCGCCCTCGGGGATTGGCTGCAAAAGCCAAGGCAGGATTCTCCCTCTACACCCGCCCCGAAGACGCATCCCGTCTGCGCCGCATTCTGAACGACCAGGACCTTACCGCGGGAATCCTTGCGCTATGAACATCTCTTCTTCCCATCTTGAAGCGCTGAAAGCCTTCGGCTACACCGAGGAAGAAGCGCGGTTTCTTTACATCGTTGCAACGCACTCGGGCTACTTTGTCGCGCGCCAATCCGACGGCTTCACCGAAGCTCACTGGGGTATGCGGACCACCACGTTTTGGGACAAACTCCACACTCAGAAGCACGCCCGAACCGAGTGCTTTCCGAAGAGCGGAGTCATCCATCACCTCTTCTCGCGTAGGCTCTACCGTCAGATCGGACGAGAGAACCTTCGTAACCGCCGCGAACATGAAATCGAATTCATCCGGCAACGCATCGCCATTCTCGATTTTGTCCTCGCCAATCAGGAGCGGACGTACCTCGAAACCGAGCCGGAAAAGGTGAGCTATTTCTGCGGTCAACTGAAGGTGCCCAATCACTTTCTGCCCGCGAAAACCTATCACGGACAGAGAACCTCCCAGCCAACGGTTCGCTATTTCGTGGACAAGTTCCCGATGTGCCTCGGCAATGAAGCCTCCTCCCCTGTGGTGACGTTCACATACATCCAGGGGACCGAGGCAAACCTGACCGATTTCGTTCATCACCTGGAAGCCTACCTGCCGCTCTTTCGGCAGCTCTCCGAGTTCCGATTCCTGTACGTCGCTCGGACAGATTGCCACTTCGAAAAGGCGAAGGAACTGTTCGACTCCCTGGTCACAATTCCGCTCCAATCCGACGCGGCGAAGGACATCCTCCGGTACTTCCAGATTCGCAAGGCTTGGGACCTCAGGCAATACGCCACCCTGACCGAAGGTGATCTGATCTTCCGAAATGACGCCAAGGGACGGTTCGCCGGAGATCGGTTCGAGCACCTGTATCGCGGATGGAAGGCCGCGCGAGTGACAGAGGCAAACATCCGTCAGGAGTTCGGGGGAGACGGCCTCCATCACACGGTGCATTTTGCCGCGCAAGTCCTTCGGCGGGTCGCCCCAGCAGGCGGCGAATCCACCGAAAAAGCGTGAAGAGGATCGAAACGACGCACTCCACCTTTTTCTTCACAACGTTCCGCACCCTATGGTGCAGCGAAGTCCTTGGCCGAGAAACGAATGGAAATACCGCGAGGAGAAAAGACGCTACGGAAAAAACACAAAATCAGGCGGGAGCGACCCCATGAGTTCGGCTTTCAGCCGCCCAAAGCTTCGTGGGGTCGCTCCCGCCCTGTCACGCAGCTTGCGTGACCTGTCTTGGCCGCGTCGCAGAACAGTCCCGAACAACTTTGCAATGCACCCCGTAACACAACCTGCAACTACCAAAGGAGACCAGCCGTGTCAATCCTGAAAGCGCCACCCAAACAAACCAAGCATGAATCTTTGCAGCTACGTGTCTCTACCGAGTTCAAGTTCGCGCTGCACCATTACGCCGAATTCCTCGAAGCTACTCCGTCCTACGTCGTGATTGAAGCCTTAAACCGCATCTTCGAAAAAGACCGCGACTTCAAAATATGGCTTGAGCAACACACCCGAACTGCTAATGAAATCCAAAATGAACCCAATCCCATCACGGAGACGGTCAGTAGAGCCTAATGCCCCGCCACATCCAATTCGGT
>DATLST010000231.1:0-10447 GCA_035534055.1 Candidatus Acidiferrales bacterium
CACCCCGACGCACAGCGTCGAAAGTCCGATCCATACGCTGCTGCGCGCCATGCGATCCAGCACGTCGAGCGCGGGAAAGCGCCAAAAAGTTGCGCCCAGCCGCCGTGAATGCAAGAGGCGGTCCTGGCCTAAAAAGACGATACTCAGGACAAAAGAAAGGCCGAACGCCGCGTAGGCGCAGGTGTTGAGCGTGACGTGCAGCGCAAATAGGGCGCCACCGGCGGGCGGATGCGCCACGGGATCGATCGGCACAAATAAGTGAAGCGCCGCGATCCAAACGACCAACAAAAGCGTAACAAACGCGCCCACAGACCTCTGCCGATGGAAAAACTCCAGCCCCAGATACGTGAGGGCCAAAAGCCATGCGAACAGAGACATCGAGCCATAGAGGTCGTCGTAAGGAACCGAATGAATCCAATGCGAGCGTTCGAGCAGCTCGAAATACTGGGCAACTATGCCCCCGGCGAGCAGCAGCGTGGCGAGCCGCCCGATCCAAACATTGGGAACATAGAGAATACGCGCATAGCAGGCAAAGCTGGCCACATACAGCGCCAGGCCCAAATAGACTAAATCGTGCGTCATGAAGGGCGAGAACTCTCCAATCCAGGAAATTATACGCCGAACGGCGGCGAAAACGGCATTCTCGCGCTTTCCGCAAGCCCCTGCGAGCGGTCAGAAGCCGTTGCCGGCGGCAACCGCCGATTCGTTTTTCGGCATCTTAAATACTTGGAATCGCTCACTTTAGATTTGGCGCACCGCAGGCGGAGCTTGCACTCCTGCAACACTGTAATAAGATGCTCCCATAGCCTCACGGCTCAATTCCATTGAATCGCTCTCAGGTATGCCCGCCGAAATGATGCTGAACAGCCAAGGTGGCTCGGTCACTCAAAAAGAGCTTTTCCTGCGCGCTTGCCGGTTCGAGGCGGTGGACCGTGTTCCCGTCTGGATCATGCGCCAAGCCGGGCGCTACTTGCCGGAATATCAGAGGGTCCGGGCGAAACATTCGTTTCTGGAAATCTGCAAGACGCCGGAACTGGCGGCGGAAGTATCCATGCAACCGTTCCGCGTTTTGGGCGTGGATGCCATCATCGTCTTCTCGGACATATTGATCGTGGCCGAGGCCATGGGACTGCCGCTCGATGTGCCGGATTCGGGGCCGGTGCTCTCGAATCCCGTACACGACGCAGGGGCCGTGCGTCGGCTCCATGACTTCGATCCGAATCAGGCAACCAGATTCGTCGGGGACGCCATCCGGATGATTTGCCGCGAGGCAGGTTCCCGCGTGCCGGTAATCGGCTTTGCCGCCGCTCCTTGGACGCTTGCTTGCTATATGATTGAAGGGCGCACGCGAGGCGATATTTCGCGCGCCAAACAAATGCTGCGCGAGCAGCCCGAGGTAGTGCGCGAGCTGCTTGAGCGGATTGCGCGCGTTACGGCGGAATATCTGAAATCGCAGATCGACGCCGGGGCGGCGGTTGTGCAGCTTTTCGACACGTGGGCAGGCGAGCTCAGCCCTGCCGAATACGCCAGATTCGAGCTGCCGGCCACTCGGATCGTTTTCGAAGCTCTGCGGGAAAGCGCCGCGCCCAAAATCCTTTTCGCAAAAGGGTCGAGGCAGCACCTGGAAAACCTTGCGGAGTCGGGGGCGGATGTTTTGAGCGTCGATTGGAATACCGATCTGGCGGAAGCGCGCCGCATTCTGGGACGCCGGGTGGCATTGCAGGGCAACGTGAACCCCGCGCTTCTTCTTGGGCCCGAAGCGGAAATTCGCCGTGGCGCGCGGGAAGCCGTCGAAAAGACCGGCGGCGTGGGCCATATCCTGAACCTGGGACACGGTATTTTGCCGAATACTCCAGTTGAGAACGCCAAAGCATTTGTGGACGCGAGCCACGAGGCTCTCGTCGCGGCAAACGCGCAAGCCGGAAAAGCGGATTAGCCATGGCGGAAACAAACACAAAACCGGTTGAGAAGCTAGAGATCGGGCAGATCCGCGACGAGATTCTCGAGAAATACAACCGGCCGGGACCGCGCTACACGAGCTATCCTACCGCGCCGGTCTGGAAAGACGATTTCGGGCCCGCCGACCTCGAGGAAAATTACGCGCGGGCGGATGCGCGGGAAACACCGCTGTCGCTCTATATGCACCTTCCCTTCTGCGAGAGCCTGTGCCTGTTCTGCGCGTGCAACGTTTCCATTCAAAAGGACAAAAACGTCCTCATTCCGTATCTCGCCGCGCTGAAGCGGGAGATTGAACACGTCGGAGGACGGGTCTCGAAAAACCGGCGCGTCATCCAATTCCATTGGGGCGGGGGCACGCCGACCTATCTCTCCCCGGCGCAAATGGAGGACCTGTTCGGCTATACCCGCGAGCGATTTGCGTTCGCAGCCGACGCCGAGATCGGCATCGAAGTCGATCCGCGCGTCACCAACGCGGCGCATCTCGAAGCGCTGCGGCGGCTCGGATTCAACCGGCTCAGCATGGGCATTCAGGATTTTCAACCCAAGGTACAGGAGACGATCCATCGCGTGCAGCCGTACGAAATGACGCGCGATCTGATCCAGGTCGCGCGCGAGCTAGGATTCGAGAGCCTCAACGTCGATCTGATTTACGGCCTGCCGTATCAAACCGCGGAAAGTTTTCAGGCAACCATCGACCAGGCGCTCACGCTGGTTCCCGACCGCGTGGCCATGTTCAGCTACGCTCACGTGCCCTGGCTCAAGAAGCAACAGGGCGCTTTTCAGACTCACCTGCCCGAAGGAAAGGAAAAGTTCCGCATCTTCCGCGCGGGGCTCACGCGATTTCTTGCCGCGGGCTATCTGTACATCGGCATGGACCACTTCGCGCGCCCCGGCGACGAGCTGGCAATGGCCCAGCAGAAACGCACACTGCACCGGAATTTTCAGGGATATACCACCAAGGCGGGCGCCGACCTCTATGGAATGGGTGTGAGCGCAATCAGCTCGATCGGCGAAGCCTACGCGCAAAACCGCCGCGAGGTGCCCGCGTATCAGGATGCCGTGGCGTCTCGCGGCATCGCCACCATGCGCGGCTACCGGCTTTCCGCGGACGACCTCCTTCGCCGCTCGGTGATCGGCCGGCTGCTCTGCCACACGGTGATCATTAAGAATGAAGTGGAGCGCGAGTTCGCGATTTCCTTCGACGAATACTTTGCAGCCGAGCTCGGCCACATCGAGGAACAAAGCGCCGAGGGCCTGGTGGTTCTCCAGCCGGGCGAAATTCGAGTGACGCCGCTGGGCCGGATTTTCATTCGCAACGTGGCCATGGTTTTCGACCGCTACCTCCACGAGCAGCAAATGGACCAGCGGCCGCTGTTTTCGAAGACACTCTAAAGAGCGGACAAAATGGCCGAATCGAAGTGCGTCGCTGTCATTGGCGCGGGGATTTCCGGCCTTGCATGCGCCTATAGCCTGCAGCAGATGGGCGTCCCGGTCACGCTATTCGAAGCGGAGGAGCGCGCCGGGGGCCTGATCGGCACGACCGCGAGAGATGGATTCCTCTTCGAGTCCGGGCCGCAGAGCTTCCAGGCGACGGAGCCGATTCTGGGCTTGATCCGGGAGCTGGGAATCGAAAACGAGCTTTGCACGGCCGATCCGAAGGCTCCTCGATTTGTGCTCCGCCATGGACGGCTGCAAAAAATCCCCATGTCCCCGCAGGCCGTGCTCACGTCTTCCCTGCTGGGCGTGGGCGCCCGATGGAAAGTCGCCTCGGAGGCTTTTCGCCGGACCAAACCTCCCAGCGAGGAGGAAACTGTCGCCAATTTCGTGCGGCGAAAATTCGGCCATGAAATTCTCGAATATCTCGTCGCGCCGTTCGTCTCCGGCGTCTACGCGGGAGATCCGGAAAAGCTGAGCCTCCGCGCCGCCTTTCCATCCCTGGAGGAATGGGAGCGAGAACACGGCAGCATCGTCCGGGGCGCAATGAAGTCGCGTCAGGCGAAGGCCACAGGGCCGCCTTCTCTTTGTTCATTCCGGCCGGGCGTGGGCGCGCTGACGCACGCCATCGTTCAAAAATTGGGCGATAACATCCGGCTGCGCACGCGCGTGAACGCGTTGCGATGCGGCAGCCCCGCAAGCGACGCATGCGGCCGCTTCGAAGTTCACGCCGTGCAGGACGGACGAGCCGAAACGTTCGTTGCGCAAGCCGTCGTGATGGCCACGCCCGCCTACACAGCATCCAATCTTGTAAAGCCGGTTTCGGCGGCGATTGCTCGAACGCTTTCAGGGATTTCTTACGCCGGAGTCGCCGTCGTCGCGGCCGGATACTATGCCCCGCAAATCGCACTTCCCTTGCAGGGATTCGGGGTTCTGCTCCCGCGCAGCGAAGGACTTCACACGCTGGGCACCGTGTGGAATTCATCCCTGTTTCCCGGGCGCGCCCCCGAAGGAACCTTCGCGATCACGAGCTTTATTGGAGGAGTCACCGCTCCTGAAATCATGGAGAAGTCCGACGAAGAAATCGCGACACTCGTGCAAAACGACGTCGCCCGCATCCTCGAAATCACGGGACCGCCGATGGCCTCGGCCGTATGGAAGCATCCCAAAGCGCTGCCCCAATACAATCTCGGGCACGGCCACATCGTCCAAGCCATCCGCGACGCCAAGAGCGAACACCCCGGAATATTCTTTTGCGGGAATTACTTGGAAGGACCCTCGCTCGGGAAGTGCATCGAGAATGGATTCAACACCGCCGCAGCGGTCCAAGATTTCCTGCACGCGCCCCGATAGCCGCCCGATCACCGCCCACAACCGCCCCACAGCCAGACGATACGCCACGCTTAGGCGGTAGGCAGCATGCCCTTGTGCCGCGTCGAAAGCCGCAGGCGGCGCCTTTCGCCCGCTTCGCGGAAGCGGCGGCGGTCGTCTTCGGTCTCCAGAATGAGCGGAGGGGCCGGATGCGGCATGCGATCGAGATTCAGCGCCACATAGGTGAGATAGGCGCTGCTTGTGTGCTTCCGCTCGCCCGTCAAAATATTCTCCGAGAAGACCTTCACGCCCACTTCCATCGAGGTGTGGAATACGCGATTCACGCTCGACTTCAACACGATGAATTCGCCCACGCGAATCGGAAAGCGAAAGTCGAGATAATCCACGGAAACCGTCACGATGTGGCTGTTCGAGTGCCGGCCCGCCGCCAGCGCACCTGCAATGTCGATTAGGTGCATGACGCGGCCGCCCAGCATGTTGCCGAGAAGATTGGCGTCGTTGGGAAGCACGATTTCGGTCAATTCCGAACGAGAGACGCTGACGGGCTTGCCTGGAAGGCGCTCGGGCGTACCGGGTTTGCTCTTTCCTGCCGGATTTTTTCCGCGTGGCTGCATGCGCGAGCCCCAGTTCGCCGGCCGCGAAATGTGCGTGCTTGCGTCGCCGGCCGAGCCCGCTATAATACGTCATTCATCCCATGACCCAAACGCAGAAGTCGCGTCGCGAAGTCCTTGAGCAATTCGTCGCCCAGAAACCCGGCGACGCATTCGCGCGCTATGGTCTCGCGCTTGAGTGCGCAAAGCTCGGAGACGATCGAGCCGCCACGGGCCATTTCCAGACGCTCCTGGATACGCACCCGGAATATGTTCCCGGCTATTTCCAATTCGGCCAGCTTCTTTCGCGTCTGGGGCGGCTGGAAGAGGCGCGAAGACTGCTTTCCGACGGCATCGTCGTCGCGCAGAAGGCCGGGGACTCGCACGCGCGAGACGAGATGCAGGCAGCGTTAACAGAGCTTCGCTAAGCCCGGATGGCCGGGGCGCGCCATACATGGCGAAACCCAATCGCATTCCGCTGTTCCCGCTGGATGTGGTTCTTCTTCCTTCCATGTCGTTGCCGCTGCACATCTTCGAGGAGCGCTACAAGCTCATGATTCAGCGCTGCCTCGATGAACACATCGGCTTCGGCATGGTATTGGCGTCGGGCCACGATGTAGCGAGCGTTGGATGCACCGCCGAAATTATCCGCAGAATCAAGGATTATCCCGACGGGCGCGTGGATATCCTCACCGAAGGCCGCTCCGTGTTTCATCTCATCCAGGTTCTCGAAGAAAAGCAATATTATGAAGGCATCGTAGAGTATCCGGAAGACATCGATTCGCCCCTGGATCCAAACCAGGAGGCCCGGCTGATCGAACTGTTGCAGCAGTGTTACGGGCTCCTTTTCGGGCAGCCATGGGTGGACCCGGAACCGGGCCCATCGAACATTCTTGCCTATCGCATGGCCGCCCGCCTGCCGATCGAGCTGAAGGAGCGGCAGGCGTTGCTCGAAATGCGCGCGGAGACCGACCGGCGCGAGTTTCTGCTCGGCTGGCTCGCCCAATTCCTGCCCAAGCTGGCGGGGAGGCAACGTGCTCGTCAGCGCGCCGGAGGCAATGGCCACGGGCTCGTCAATTGATGTCGTACCCTCCCGATGTCGCACCCGCCTGATATCGAGACCGCGAGCGAATATTTCAATCAAATTATGCGCGCTCGCTCCGTTCCACTATAATGGAGTAGAAGCGCTCAAAAATTCCGTGAAGCTTTGCGGCCTTACAAGGAATTGGTGACCGAATGAGTCCACAGCCTAGGAACCTCGGCGAGCTTCGGCGGAGCCAATGGTCCGAAGAGCGCATCGCACAGCGAAGCGTGCGCCAGGAGTTGCGCGAGAACCTGCTGCAAAAGATGGACAAGGGGGAGGCGCTCTTCCCCGGCGTGCATGGCTACGACGACACCGTCATACCGCAGATCATCAATGCGATTCTTTCGCGCCACCACTTTATCCTTCTGGGCCTGCGCGGGCAGGCCAAGTCGCGCATCCTTCGCGGCCTCATTTCATTCATGGACAGCCAGGTTCCCGTCGTGGAGGGCTGCGAGGTCAATGACAACCCGTATCGTCCCTTGTGCCGTTCGTGCCGCGAAAGGATCGCCGCCGAGGGCGACGCCACGCCCATCGTATGGCTGTCGCGCGAGCAGCGCTACGTCGAGAAGCTGGCCACGCCCGATGTGACCATCGCCGACATGATCGGCGACGTCGATCCGATCAAAGCGGCCCGCGGCGGGCGCAATCTGTCCGATGAATTGACGATTCACTACGGACTTTTGCCGCGGGCCAATCGCGGAATTTTCGCCATCAACGAGCTGCCCGATCTGGCCGGTAAAATTCAGGTGGGCCTGTTCAACATCATGCAAGAAGGCGACGTTCAAATTAAGGGCTACCCGGTGCGCATGGCTCTCGACGTGCTGCTCGTCTTCACCGCGAATCCGGAGGACTACACCGCGCGCGGAAAAATCATCACGCCGCTGAAAGACCGCATCGGATCGGAGATTCGCACCCATTATCCGGCGACGGTCGCCGAGGGCATGTCCATCACCGCGCAGGAATCGTGGACCAAGCGCGACGTGAAGCACCGCATCGAAGTGCCCGAATACATCCGCGAAATCGTGGAAGAGGTGGCTTTCCAGGCCCGCGAGGATAAGCGAGTCGACCGGCGCTCGGGCGTCAGCCAGCGGCTGCCCATCAGCGCGCTGGAGAATGTGCTGAGCAGCGCCGAGCAGCGCGCCGTGCGCAGCCACGATTCCGCCGTGGTCGCGCGCGTCGCCGACGTCTATGCCGCCATTCCCGCCATGACGGGCAAATTCGAGCTCGAATACGAAGGCGAAATGCGCGGCGCCGAAAACATCGCCCGCGAATTGATCCGCGCGGCCATCGGCAAGACGTTCACCAAGTATTTCGCCAACGCGAATTTCCAGCCGGTCGTGCAGTGGTTCGAGATCGGCGGCGAATTGAAAGTACCCGCGAACGCCTCAAGCGCCGAAGTGCTCGCCCAGCTCCGGAAAATTCAGGGGCTCTTCGAGCACATCGAGACCCTCGGCGTGCGATCCAAGGACGATGCCGCGATCCAGACCAGCGCAGCGGAGTTCATCCTCGAGGGACTCTGGGCGCACAAGCGGATCAACCGCAGCGAGGAGCGCGGCTTCTATGCGGAGGCGCGCAAGGCGGCCGAACCGCGCGACCCTCGCGAGCCTTCCGGGCGGATGCCACGGCGACAGTTCAACTGACGGTCGGAGGCGAACCATGAAATACATTCGCTATTCACGCTATTCTCCCGACGCGGCCGGCGACATCGACCTTCAGGAATTGATGAACCGCATGTCCGATTTCTTCCTGCAAAGCGGCTTTGAAAATCAGTACGGAATTTACGAGATCGATATGGAGCGCTCCCAGGAACAGCACATGGAGCAGCTCCGGCAGGCCATCCTGCGCGCGCTGCAGGAAGGCGATCTGATTCCGCCCGAAATGATGGAGCAGATGCTGCAGAATCCCGATCTCTCCCAGAACAAGGAACTGAAGGAACTGATCGACCAGATCGTGGACCGCATGGAGCAGGAAGGCTTCATCACGCAGCAGCAGTCCGCGCAGATCACTCCTCCCCCTTCGCAAACGCAAGGAGGGCAAATCGGGCGCGACCAATCGAACGTGGAAGCGCGATTCGAGATTACCGACAAGACCCTCGATTTTCTCGGTTTCAAAACGCTGAAGGATTTGCTGGCGTCCCTCGGGAAAAGCAGCTTCGGCCGGCACGACACGCGCGATCTGGCCACGGGCGTCGAATCCGGCGGCGCGTCCAAGCCGTATGAATTCGGCGACACGCTAAATATGGACATCAGCTCGACGCTCTTCAATGCCGTCCAGCGGAATGGCGCCACCCTGCCGATCGAGCTCGATTATCCCGATCTGATGGTTCACCAGTGCGAGTATCAAAGCTCCTGCGCCACCGTGCTGATGCTCGATTGCAGCCACAGCATGATCCTCTACGGCGAAGACCGTTTCACCCCCGCGAAGCGAGTCGCGCTGGCGCTTTCGCACCTGATTCGCACGCAATATCCCGGCGATTCCTTGCACTGCGTGCTGTTCCACGATAGCGCCGAGGAAATTCCCCTGGGGAAGCTGGCTCGGGTCCAGGTGGGGCCTTACTACACGAATACGCGCGAGGGGTTGCGGCTCGCGCAGCGCATTCTATCGCGGCAGAAGAAAGACATGCGCCAGATTGTGATGATTACCGACGGCAAACCCTCGGCGCTCACGCTGGAAGACGGGCGGATTTACAAGAACGCCTTTGGGCTCGATCCGCTGGTCGTCACCCAGACGATCGAGGAAGTGGCCAAGTGCAAGCGCGCCGGAATCTTGATCAACACCTTCATGCTGGCGAGCGATTACAGCCTGATCCAGTTCGTGCAAAAAATCACGGAACTCTGCCGCGGCAAAGCCTACTTCACCACGCCCTATACGCTCGGGCAATATCTGCTGATGGATTACGTGGGACGCAAGACGCGCAACATCCATTGATGCAACCCATTGCTACAATGATTGACCACAGGCTCTCGCAAGAGCAGCGATGCATTTCGAGATGCATTGCTCTTCTGAGCGGCCGGGGCGTGCTCGCCTCGGCAGACGCCGCCGGTTGATCCCGATTACTCCTCGCTGAAATCGAGCAGCGGCTTTTTATGCTTGGCAGGCTTATCCCGCTTGTTGGGGATGGTTCGTTCGGGCGGAGGCATCCCGATTCCCAGGCGCGCCCGGCGGCGTGCTTCCTTCCCGACTCGCAGGCGAGGCTTTTTCTTCGATCGCATTGCAGGATTTTCAGAACTCTGCTAGCTTCCCCCTGGATTCTCCCATAGTTGCTACCGCTGCGGCAGCTTTACCTCCGTGACGGAATCCAACCTCGACGATAATCTCGTGGCCAGATATTACCCCTCTGCAGGGGCCTTGCCGGCTCGATTGGATCGACAACAGTTAGAGACTCAACAGCTACGTGCGGAATAACACGCCGAGTCTGTCCGACTCAACGGGCAAAACTGCGCACACCCCAACGGCACTGGAGATGCTGCCGAATCGATTGCTCGCATCCACCAATCTTGTACCTTATATGATAATAGAGTTCTGGTTCAACCTCGCAGCCAAAAACGCACAACTTCCAGCCCCCATAATAAGCTACATGGAGGAGACACCCGTCAGGCGGTAATGATGAGAAAACGCAACTGGTTTAGGAACCTTGTGCGGAAGAGAGCGGCGCGCTGGGCAGGCAGACCCACAGGTGCGGGTGCGCCTTTAGGCAAAACCTATAAGGACGAATATCGGCGGTACCGTGAAAAGGGGCTCTGCGAACTTGCGGACGGTAAAGTTACAGATGCAATCGATGCCTTGGGTCGGGCAGCGCTTTTCCGGCCTGACGATCCTGCAGCGCATTTCGATTTCGGACGCGCCCTCGAGCGCGCTGGAAAAACGGAAGCCGCCCGACAAGCGTATCTTCGTGCTCTTAATCTGAATCCTAAGGAACCTCTGAACAAGCACTGGTTTAAAAGAACGGATGAGGAACAATAGGCAATTCAAGCGGTTTCAGTGATTTCATAGGGATGCCGAGAGATTGGATCCGCCTGCCAGCGCCACCAGAGCGTCCCTTGTGACC
>DATLST010000232.1:0-4994 GCA_035534055.1 Candidatus Acidiferrales bacterium
TGTTGCAGGCGCTTGACGAGCTTTACAAAAGCGCTCCGCATTCGCCTTTTTACGCGCAGGCGCTGGCTTTCGCCGGAGGCTATTTCGCCCGGCATGGTTTCTGGCAGACCGCCGCGCAATATTACCAACCGCTCGCGCAAAGCTTTCCGGGCGATTCCGAAGAAGCCTCATGGCGCGTTGCCTGGTACGCGGTGCTGGCAGGCAAGATGGCCCAGGCGCAAACCGCGCTGATGACTTATCTGAAGAATTACCCTTCGGGTCCGCGCGCGCCGGCGGCGCTCTACTGGCTGGCGTGGATCAAGGAGCGCGAAGGTTCGCCAGCAAGCGCGGCAGCAATAGCCGGAGTTCTCGTCCGCCGTTTTGCGAACAGTTATTACGGTATAAAGGCGCAGCGCCTCCTGGTGAAAGTTGCCCGCGGTGACAGCGCGGGGGATAACGCTGCCGCATCGTCTTCGGACTCCGCCCCATCCGCTCTCCCCATCACTCTGCCTTCCCTTCCGCCTCCTGCGCTAAAGCCATGCGAACCCACGCCGGCCGAGCCGCTCCTCACGCCACCCGCTACGCTCGCTGCGCTCGACCTGAAGCCGCTGGTGAACCAGTATGTGCACGCCATTGCCGGGAGCCAACTGGATGATCCGCAGTTCTTCCTCGCGCTGGCCAAGTTCCACTTGGCGGAAGGAAACGCTTCCGCAGCCCTGTTCTCGGCAAAAAGGGCAGTTCCGGATTACGAGGACTATTCCTTTGACGCCTTGCCTAAGCGAGCCTGGGATTTCCTTTATCCCCGGAGCTATTGGCCACTAGTGCGCAGATACGCCCGCGCCTATCACCTGGATCCGTACCTCGTTATGGGTCTCATCCGGCAGGAATCGGCGTTCAACCCGCGAGCCACTTCGGTGGCGGAGGCGCGCGGCCTTATGCAGATGATGCCGCAAACCATCGAGCGCGGCGTGCGCGGACGTTGGCGGCGGCGCATGGTGGTGCGTTGGCTTTACAGTCCCGGTTACAACATCCGCGTGAGCTGCCGTTACTTGCACGATCTCTTCCTCATGTTTGGAGGCAACCAGGCTGAGGCTCTGGCCGCTTATAACGCCGGCGACACGCGCGTGAAGCAGTGGTTAACGAACGGCAAATTGCAGGACCCGGCAATGTTTCCTGAAAGCATCCCGTTTATAGATACGCGCGCCTACGTGGAATCGATTCTGCGAGACGCCGTCATTTATCGCGCCCTTCTTACCGGAACCGCCAAATTCAGCAGTTGCGGAAGACGTCACAAAAATCAAGCCGCATCGGCCAACTTCGGCCTGCCGGATGGCCTTGACGCAGGCGAAGTCGCCGACCGTTTTCCGATGCCTCCGAGTGCGCGCGACATGCTCGACATCGGCGGGTCTCACGGCTATTTCTCGGTGTCTCTCTGCCGTAAGCATCCGAATCTGAAATCGGTGCTTCTGGACCTGCCGAGCGCGGTCAAGCAGGCCGCGCCGATCCTTGCGGAAGAGAAGATGGGCGTTCGGGTGACGCACCAGCCCGGCAATGCGTTGACGGACGAGTTGGGCGAGGAGTCGGTCGACATCGTGTTTATGTCGCAGTTGGTGCACCATTTTACGGACGAACAGAACCGTGCGCTCATGAAGAAGATCGCGCGTGCATTGCGCCCCGGTGGCGTCTGTGTGATGTTGGACTCGATTCGACTAAAAAAGCCCGGCGACGGCGGCCAGACCGCCGCCTTGCTCGACCTCTACTTCGCCATGGTGAGCGAATCCGGCACGTGGCCGATGGAAACCATGCAGGACTGGCTCCAATCAGCCGACCTAAAGCCGCTCAAACCGATCTGGCTGCGGACCATGACTGGCGGCGCGCTCGTAGCAGGGCGAAAAGCGGGTTAGTCACACGCTCGGCAGTTTGTCCACACTTCTAATCGCCTCAGCACCTTATGTCCGGGAATATTTACTCTGGGCACCTTTGCGTCAAGGCCCAGGCCCAGTCCCGATAAGTCGGCTTAGCGTTCTTGCGACCCGGAGCTTGGCGGCGACCGGCCAGAAGCTAAGGTTAGGCCGTTATACGGCCATGTGGATCGGATTGCTTCAGGCCACACAAGCCTCCGCGTCGAGTCTCAGTTGATTAGTGGAGGTTGTGCAGATCTGTCTTGAAGGTCCGCGGATTTTGTCACGGAAAGATCACTTTAGTCCCCATGAGGCGACGAGGGCCGGCTCATTGCATGTCCTGAGTGCGCGAGGAGCCTGCGAACATGCACGGAATGGGCGGCCTCGAATTTGATGGACGTTAGGCGCTGTTGATCCATCTGAGCAGGCCTCGCGCTTGCCCGGCCGATAATTCGCGCCCATAGCGGGAAATGATGTCGATTGCGCGCGGGCCGCGAATTCCGACGATCCGGCCAAGCTTTTCCAGGAATTTCGGCGCCAGCCGGTCTATCTCGTGGGCCGTCAGCATCCGGGACTCGTTTTCAGTGCCGATGGCGTAGTGGCGTCTGATTTTCTCGAATCTGTGCCGGTGAATCCCGGCGTCAAACCTGTTGTATCGGCCTTTCGCGTCGACAATGATGTTTCCGTTGGGAGTCTTATTGCCCATTCGCTTGCCGCACAGATTCTTGCGGGAGAACGCTTCGCGGTGTGGAATCTTTTCGGCGATCTTGAGAACCGCGAAAATCATCTGCGGATGTCTACCGTGGCGTGGCAGAACGAAAAAGACATAGTCTCCCTTTTTAGCTTTGGCGCGAAGATCGTTACGGCAGATGCCCCACGTCGGCGGAGACGTCCAAAAGTGAGGATCGTTATCGATCCACGAACCCTTGCGGCCGCAGACAGAGCGGTTAACGGTCTCGAACGCGCTTGCGATGTATATGTAGCCTTTCATCGTTCGGCGAGCCTCGCGAGTTGGGGCATGATACCGGGCCTATTGGAGGGTTCGAGCATTCCTTTCTAGTCGACGGGCGTGGAGCGTGCCGGGAGCAGGGTCTTGAGTTGCTGGAGATTGAATTCGTAGCTGACGAGAAAGCGGCCGAAGGGATGCGACATCGTTGTCCCTCTGCCGGCCCAAGCCTTCACGTCCCATCCGCCGTCGATAAGGTCCGACGCGGCGAACACGAATTCGAGGGCGTCCGTGAAAAATGTTGTCATCCCCTGATTGGCGCTGTAATCGATGCGGGCATCGCTGCCATGCACGTAGTGATTCCGGCAGTTGACGGCTTCGTCCGTGACAATCGTGATTTCGCTGAAGCGACCGGGCATCTGTGTCATGACGATTTCAGCGCGGTCGCGGATCTTGTGCTTTAGATTGCTCTTCCCGATGCGTCCCAACGCGCCGAGAACGCTGTGGCGCTCCGGCGTGTCAGGCAGGGAACGGAATAGCTTCTGAGCAGCATCCTTGGCCGCTTGTATGTCACTGGATATTACCGCGTCCGGCGGCGCGGCCGCTTCGGGCAGGATGTCGAACATGTTTGCCGAGCGGATCAGGCGGTCGATATCGTGGTAGATTTGTTCGTCGAACGAAGTGAAAAAGCGCGACCGCGCATCGCGCCACGAGTCGTGCCGGGATAGCCAATCGACGAGAACGCGCGAGAACTCCTCCGGCTTCATGGCCGGGTCGAGAAGAACGTCCGCGGGATGAGGCTTTTCCCCTTCGTAGCGCGCATTACGTGCCGGAGGCATGGACCAATAAACTTCGAGAAATTCCGGCGTTTCTTTCTCGGCCTGAACCCTTAGCCTCAGACGAAGAATATTCTGCGGGCGCCCGACCAGCAGACCAAAAAATGGAACGAGCGTCCCGACGCGGCAGACGGAATCGTCGAAGTCGACCGGCTCCTTAAAGGCGATCGACACAGTGATCGTGTTCTTCAGCCAGATCCCCTCGGGGCCGCCGAGATTTCCGCTCGGGCAATGCCAGGCAGATATTTTCCCCAAGACAGTTTCGGTCGCACAAATCTGCTGCAAGCCGGCGAAGTAGAGGATTTGCGGGTCGGAACCGGTTTTGACTTTACGGTGAATGATATGTTCATTCGCGTTTGCGATCTGCTCGATGTAGGGGCGGGCGTCGAGCACGGATCCGAACGCATCGAAATCGTAGAATAGTGTGCTCGCGTCGTCGATGACGAACAAGGCTTCGAGAATTGCCCTTTCGTTTGGGGCGAGATGGCTGCCGCCCGAGACGACGAAGTGCGGGAACAGGGTTGCGAAGTGATAGCGCTCGCTCCCCTGGCTGGCTGTGCCGGTCCCCGATAGTGTGACACAGCGAAAGAGCGATACCTTCGTAAGGTCGTGCAGTACCCCTCTAATGTACTGATCCGGGATCCTTTGTATCGCAAAAAAGTCGCGGTCGTGGAGATAAAGGGACGTCTTCGCGCCTGCGAGCGTGAGTTCGCCGAGAATCTCCTTGCCACGCGGGAGAGTGAACCTTCCCGCCTGGTTCGACTGTTCGAGCCTGTCCATCATGGTATAAGATCTTAGCATCAGTGCGCCGCCGTTTCCTCAGATGCAACTTCGCCAAGCGGCATGCCGGCTTCGAGTACCAACGGGGCGACCCGGTATGGTTCCGGATCGTCTTTGAGGAAGCACAATAGGGCGTGCGTCCATTGGGGTGCCATGTGGCCCCCCGCGTATGGTCCGCGAGCAGGAACCATCCGAGTTACCACTTGGTTGCGTAATGGGCATATCGGAAACTGATTTCCCTGCCAAACCGGACCTTTGCTTGACGCGCCCGTGGTTTGCCCCTAGACTAAAAATGGTCTCTCGGAGCTATTCGCGGTGCAGTTTCAACGCTTTACTAAGCTATTTTTGGCGCTTTCTCTGGTCCTCACGCCGCTTTATGCCCAGGCCCAAAGCAACACGCAATTCTTCCCGCTCAGCGAAGTCCGTCCCGGCCTAAAGGGCGTAGGCCGCACCATCTTACAAGGCGACAAAATACAGGAATTTCAGGTCGAGCTGATCGGCGTGCTCAAAAACGTTCTCGCGCCCCGGCATGACGCGATTTTGGCGCGGCTT
>DATLST010000233.1:0-5860 GCA_035534055.1 Candidatus Acidiferrales bacterium
CAACACTCCCGCTGTGGAAGAAGGTCGGATGCTGAAGGCCGCTGAAGCATCTCCCCACTACGCCAGCGCAACTTTGTCCGTGGAAGCAGCGCAGAAGGTGAAGGTCACAGGGAACTCCCCTCTGCCTCCGGGAGAGGGGGCGGGAGTGAAGATCGCGGATACGCAAAAGGAACTCAACGAAGCGCTGCCCGCTTTCAAGTCCGACATGGAGAAATTCAAAAATGACCTCGCCGAGCAACAGATCGCGTGGAAGAGGCAGAAGACCAGCAACGGCGAACTCAAAAAGGCCGTGGATCGCCTCGCGCCGCTGGCCGAAACAAGCCGCGACCTCATCAAGCAAACCGATCTTCTCTACAAACTTGCCGGCCGCCTCATCGAGACTTGCGAGAAGGAGTGTGATGTAAAGAACAACGCCGTCTGGTCCAGCCGCGACATTACCCGTGCCCGCAAGGCTGCCGACGAGGCGCGAGTGCGGGCAGTGGAACAGCTAAAGCATGTGCGCTACTTCTGGAAGCAGGCGCACTGGCTCACCGAACGCTTCCCCGAGGCGAGACTGCGCGACGTGGAAGGCTTGGTCAAGCTGGTGGCGCGCAAGGAGATCGAGGTCAACGACTGGAGCCTCACCCCGGGCCGCTACGTCGGTATTGCCCCCGAAGAACCGGACGAATATTTCGATTTCGAAGAAGCCCTGCGAAATATTCATGTGGAGCTGGAAGATCTCAATGCTGAGGCGGTGCAACTGGCGGTGGCCATAAAGAGGAATTTTGAGGAGTTGGGCATATGAATTGGCCAGTTGTGAAGTTCGAGGAATTCTATGCCGAGCCGTCGCGCAATGGCGTTTACAAGCCGAAACAGTTTCACGGCTCCGGCGTCCGAATAGTAAATATGGGGGAGCTGTTCGCGTACGACGTCATATCCGATCAGGAAATGAATCGTTTAGTTATGACAGATTCCGAGATGGCACGATCTGGCCTCCAGAATGGAGATTTGCTGTTCGGTAGAAGATCGCTTGTGGAAGCTGGAGCAGGAAAGTGCTCCTTGGTTGAGGGTATATCTGAACCTACAACATTCGAATCTTCGATTATCAGAGTCCGAATAGACAAAGAAAGGGTGCGACCTCGATTCTTATTCTATTGGCTCAAATCACATCAAGGTCGTGGAGCAATCAAAGCTATTGTGACAGGTACGAACGTCAAAGGAATTCGCGGCACCGTTCTAAAAGATATCAGGGTTCCTTGTCCGCCTGCCCGATTACAAGACGACGTAGTCAGCACGCTTAAAGCCTACGACGACCTGATCGAAAACAATCGCCGGCGGATACAACTGCTCGAACAGGCCGCGCGGCTGCTCTACAAGGAATGGTTCGTCCACCTCCGCTTCCCCGGCCACGAACACGTCAAAATCAGAAACGGCGTGCCGGAGGGGTGGGAGAAGAAGAAAATCTCGGATGTCTGCGAAACGGTCGGCGGCGGTACGCCTTCCACGAAGGTTCCAGATTATTGGGATGGAGATATTACTTGGGTGGTTCCATCGGATATCACAAAAAACGATTGTCTTGTTTTGCTCGACTCCGAACGCAAGATTTCAGAAAGTGGATTGAAGCAGTCGTCGGCAAAGCTCGTACCGCCAAACACGATTCTGATGACAAGCCGTGCGTCTGTCGGATTTTTTGCCTTGATGGACAGGGAAGTGTGCACTAATCAGGGATTTATCAATGTTATCCCAAACAACGATGATCACCGGTTTTATCTCCTGTTCAATCTTATGGGCCGCGTAGATGAGATACGGAGCAACGCCAAGGGAACGACCTACCCTGAAATCAGCAAAAGCCGATTCCGTGCTATGGATATCGTTCTCCCAGAGACAATGCTCATCACGGCGTTTGGTGAAATTGTGGATGGACTCATTAAACAGGTCCAATGCCTAAACAAGCAGATAGTTCAGCTTGCCAAGGCCCGTGATCTTCTTCTCCCTCGCCTAATGAACGGGGAGATCGCGGTTTAGTAACAACTGGAGAAGCAATATGGCCAATGACCAACAGATATTGAAATCTCGGGATGATAAAGATCCGGTGATCCTTGCAAAAGCTACGGAAGCTAGCGATGGCGCGAAGCCATACGTACTGGCAAATGGTTGCGAGAGTTCTTGGCTGAAGAAGGATGTGCCAGTGGGTATATCGGACTTGAGGCCACGAATTGAGCCGTGGTTAACAGCGCTATTTCAATCCGAACATCTTGGTTTGCTGATTGGGTCTGGTCTCTCTCATGCCGTACATCGCAGCGCGACAGGCACCGCACTTTCCGGCATGAGCGCGGTCAAGTTTGCCCATTTCAATACTGAAATAAGCGCAGAAGCGAAGAAATCAGCGGAGGCTTCTGGGCGTGAGGCCGGGAACATCGAGGATCAAATTCGAGTTGCGAATGAACTGCTGCGAGGCCTCGAAATCATTGCCTCAAGCGACAAAAAAATTGAGAAACAGGCATCCGACCTTAGAGGAGAGCTCAAGAAGATTCTGGACGACTTCGCTGAATCTATTCTGAAAGGTGAAAAGGGGCTGATAACTGCAAAGACAGAGGATCTTGAAAGGGCATTCAACTATCTCGTCAGTTTTCTGATGAGTTTCGCCAGTAGAACTGGAACGCGGGACCGGCTGCAAATCTTTACGACCAATTACGACCGATTCATCGAAGCCGGTGCTGAGCTGGCTGGACTGCACTTACTTGACCGTTTTGTGGGTTCGTTGGCACCGATATTTCGGTCCTCACGGCTTGACGTGGACATGCACTACAACCCTCCCGGTATACGGGGTGAGCCACGCTACTTAGAAGGAGTCGCCCGTTTCACTAAATTGCACGGTTCGCTCGACTGGATGAATACAGCCATGAGTATTCGACGCATCGGCTTGCCTTTCGGGGCGGACAGTATCGCACCGTATTTGAAGGCGCCAGGACTTGCTGGAGCCAATGCCTTGCAACTCATGATCTATCCAAACTCGGCCAAAGACCGAGAGACAGCGGCATACCCCTATGTTGATCTGTTCCGTGACTTCGCTGCCGCAGTGTGTCGCCCCAATAGCACGTTGATTGCCTTTGGCTACAGTTTTGGGGATGAGCATATCAATCGGGTGATCGAGGACATGCTCACTATTCCCTCGACGCATCTTGTTATTATCTCGCATGGGGATCCGTTGGGGCGGATCATGCGGACATACACGAAGCTTGGCAGACGCGCCCAAATCACGTTGCTTATCGGTGACCATCTAGGCGACTTTCAAGCCTTGGTGGACAACTATCTGCCGAAGTCAGCAATTGACCGCACAACCTTCCGTATGGCCGAGCTTCTCAAGGCCCGATGGACTGCGGGGCGGACCGAATCTCCAGAAGAGAAGAAGAATGATTCAGGAGGAGAAGGCGCGTGAGTCAACCCCCCTTTGAACATGCGGGAAGCTTGCGTATCGGTACGGTCGACTTTGTCTCTCCCGATGAGATCAAGGTAGCCCTCGACATCGAGGCGCCCGAATCGGTTGCGCTGAACGCCGGAGGCCCTCGGCCATTTCCAAGAGTGAATAGCTATGTGTTGATCCCCGTGGATGATGGTTACCTTGTTGGACAGATCGAGTGGCTCACCATAGAGCGATCTGCATTCCCAAAACGGCGCGGAATGCAGGATTTTGGTCTTGTCGACCTACCTTATCCGTTACGGAAGATGAGCCTTAACCCACTAGGAACTTTGCGTAAGCTAGCGACAAACGCGCAGGGCGAAGAGGACTACAGCTTCCGACGCGGCGCAGACGCACTTCCTTCAATTGGTGCAGGCGTATTGCTGCCGACCGAAAAACAGCTCCATTCTATTGTTGAGTCGGGAGAGCGGCGGCAAGTCAAAATTGGCACCAGCCCACTTGCGGGTGACGCGGAAGTATGTATCGATCCCGATCGCTTATTTGGTCGCCATCTCGCGGTATTAGGTAATACGGGAAGTGGAAAGTCATGCTCTGTTGCTGGCCTTATCCGCTGGTCGCTTGAGGCGGCGCGGTCGCAACGTCAAGGTAAGGACAGCCCCAACGCCCGCTTCATCGTTCTGGATCCAAATGGGGAGTATTCGCGCGCCTTCGGCGGTGCCGATTCAGGTTTGAAAGCAAGGATTTTCAAAGTTAGCCCCGAAGCGGGGGAACGTGCCCTGCAAGTGCCCTTGTGGTTCTGGAACAGCTCAGAGTGGTCCTCATTTACACAGGCGAGTGCGAAGACACAGAGACCATTACTCAAACGCGCACTGCGGGAGGTCAAGTCGGGACGCACTGGTGCCGTGGAGCCCACAGAAGAGGAGCAGAAGCTCGAACTACGCCGGTATTTGTCTTCGACCTTAATCACAATTCAACGAGATCTTCGCTCGGGAGCAACCAAGACAGATGAAAGCAAGTTCGGATTTCGGTTAAAGGCAATCCAAGAAGATTTAGAGCAGAAGAAGAATGATTTCCCCGAGCACGGGCTTCAAGAAATCCAAGACGCGATTCGTGAAGCGCTGGAAGCGACCTTTCACACTTTCGAGAAGAGCGGTAAGACGATTGAGTATTACCGTGCCTTTACTGAAGGTCAGGTAGGCAAGATTGTTAGTGCTATAAGGGCGGCACTGGAAACCTTGGGCGGGATCATTTATCAGGAAGGTCCAGACGAAGATGTCCCTCTGCCATTCAGGGGCGCGGACCTGGCCGATCACTTGCATATTCTTTCCGAACAAGAAAATGTTAGCCAGTTCCTCGATTTTCTGATTTCGCGCATTCGGACGTTCCTCTCCGATACCAAGATCGAGTCTGTTGTCGGTGATTACGGAACAATTACCCTAGAACAGTGGTTGACCGACTACATCGGTGGGCCGGGCGCGACTGACGGCCAACTTGCCATCCTCGACATGTCGCTCGTGCCATCGGAGGTTGTCCATGTGGTGACCGCGGTCACCAGTCGCATGGTCTTCGAGGCGCTTCAGCGCCACCGGAAACTGAATAAGGTGACATTGCCGACGGTGCTGGTTATGGAAGAGGCGCATACCTTCATTAAACGCTACAAGGACGATATCGAGAACTACGATGCCGCGACGATTTGCTGTCAGGTGTTTGAACGTATTGCACGCGAAGGGCGGAAGTTTGGGCTCGGTCTTGTACTTTCTTCTCAACGTCCTTCTGAGTTGTCACCAACGGTTCTCTCGCAGTGCAACACATTCCTGTTGCACCGAATCAGCAATGACAGGGATCAGGAGTTAGTTCATCGTCTGGTGCCCGACAATCTCAAAGGCTTGCTACGGGAGCTACCATCTTTGCCATCTCAGAGCGCAATCTTACTGGGTTGGGCTTCTGAATTACCTGTGCTGGTGAAGATAAATGACCTTCCTAAGCATCAGCAGCCCCAGTCTGATGATCCAGATTTCTGGAATGTTTGGATAGGCAAGGACCCGACAACCGGGAAGACTGTTGACAGGCCCGCGAACTGGAAGCCTGTTGCCGATGATTGGCAAGGCGTAGCCAAGCCACCGGAAGGAAAATAATACAAAGTATCGACGTTCATTAGGGCTGAGCGAGAAACACGAAGAATGAGTCCCAACAACTACTACACCGAAGACACCCTGGTCCAGCAGACCACGGCCGAGTACCTGGAAAAGGAACTCGGCTGGGAGTCGGTGTACGCCTACAACACGGAGACCTTTGGCTCCGAAGGGACATTGGGGCGCACGTCGGACCGGGAGGTGGTGCTGACGCGGTATCTGCGGCAAAAGCTCGTGGAGCTGAACCCGGGTTTGCCGGACGCCGCTTACGACGAGGCGGTGCGGCAGGTGGTGGCGATTTCAGCTGCGCAGAGTCTGGCCGCGACCA
>DATLST010000234.1:0-5832 GCA_035534055.1 Candidatus Acidiferrales bacterium
CGGCACTTTGCTGCGCAAAAAACAAATGCCCTTCATAGCCGAGGCTTCGCGCCTGGCCGCTCCGCGCTGTCAAGGGCGCCACCGTTTGGGTGGCGTTCACTTGGAGCGAAGCGGAAACCCTTGACAGAAGAAGCGGACGGAGCAGGCGCACGGTTTTCGGCGGAAGGGCATGAACGGGAGGACTTTGAGAGATTTTTGAGTACCGATTAAGCGGTTGATTGTGTTAAGGACGAGTCATGGCTTTGCAGCCCACGGCTGGGGCGCGAGAATTTTTCTCCTCATGCTATATTGCAGTTGTGATAATGGATCGGAAGGAGTCGCCGTTCCGTAAATGGACCAGCGAAAGGAGCCGATCAGTTGTACATTTCGGAGATTAGAATCGAGAATTTCCGCCTGTTCGGCGGCGGAGAAGATGCTTTCGTTCTTCATCTCAATCCCGGCCTCACAGCTCTCGTCGGTGACAACGACGTAGGCAAGACAGCGATCATCGATGCCATTCGATATGTGTTACGGACCACAGACCAGGAATATGTCCCACTTGAACCAACGGATTTCTATCAGTCGCCTGATGGAAAGAAATGTGCCGACCAGATATCCATTCGGTGTAGGTTCGACGGTCTCACGGTGCAAGACCGTGGCGCGTTTGCCGAGTACCTGAGCTATGAGACCCGAGGCACATCAACAGAAACCGTTCTGTTTGTTGTTTGGCTCGCGAAAAAACAACAGAAAAACGAAGGCGCACGCCGACACTTACCCATTGAATGGAGATCGGGTGAAAAAGGTGATGGTCCTCTCATTGAGCTAGGTGCACGCTCACTTCTAAATGCTACTTACCTCCGTCCCCTCAGAGACGCAGAGCGCGCGATGTCTGCAGGTCGTGGTTCGCGACTCTCTCAGATTCTTCAACACACCCCTGAAATTCAGACTGAGGGAACGGCTTTCGATCATGAACAAAATCCCTCCCCCGACCCGGCTGCCCTCAGCGTGTTAGGAATCGGAGACTTTGCCAACCACCTTCTAGGTGAGAGCGAAGGTATCAAGAAGACTCGCCAGAAACTGAATGACCTCTATCTCTCTCCGCTCTCGTTCAAAGGAGCCCCCCTTAATGCACGCATATCGGTAAGCCGAATGTCAGATGACGTCGGAAGACTTCGCCAGCTTCTTGAAAAACTTGAGGTCAATCTTAGCCAAGCCGAACACCTTGGGGAACCTTCTAATAGAGGACTTGGATCGAACAATCTTTTGTTTATGGCCTGCGAGCTACTTCTTCTCGGGGTAGGAGAGGAGGAGTTTCCTCTCCTACTTATCGAGGAACCCGAAGCGCATCTTCACCCCCAACGTCAACTGCTGCTCATGGGTTTTCTCCAGGATCAAATCAAGAGACCTCGTGCAGATGGGCAGCAAATCCAAATTATAGTTACCACGCACAGCCCGAATCTCGCCTCCTATATCAAGCTCGACAACCTCGTGCTGATCCGTGATCGCAAAGCGTTTTCGCTCGCACGAGGGAAGACGATGCTTGATCCATCAGACTACCGTTTCCTCGAACGGTTCCTCGACGTCACAAAGGCTAATTTGTTTTTTGCGAAAGGCGTCGTAATCGTGGAAGGTGATGCCGAGAATCTCCTCCTGCCAACCCTCGCCCGTCTCTTGGGACGGGACTTCCGCGAATATGGCGTTTCACTCATCAAAGTCGGCGGAATCGGGCTGCGTCGTTACAGTAGGATCTTCATGCGGGCCAACGAGAAGGAGGCTGGCATGATTAGCACCCGCGTCGCTTGTATAGCTGACCTGGATGTCATGCCGGACTGCGCAGCGTGGATTGTACGCAAGATGGATCAGGGCAAACCTCTTCCCCAAGACCGCCGATGGAAGGTGAAAAGCGATTTCGCGAATGATCTGACAGGCCTCAAGGGAGAAATCCGGTCTAAGTCATCGTGCCAGAATGTTGAAACGTTTGTCGCAGATGAATGGACACTTGAGTACGACCTTGCATTCGCAGGCCTTGCAGAGGAGGTGTGGATCGCCGCGCACCTAGCGTCCAAAGACGAAGACATCCATGCCGGCAAGACAAAGATCAGACATGAGGTTAAAGAGGCGCGGAGGTCTTTTGCCGATCTCTGCAACCAGACCAACATCCGGGAAGAGATAGCCTGTCACATCTATTCCTGTTTCACCAAAGGTGCATCAAAAGCTATCGCGGCTCAGTATCTTGCGGAAATCATCGAATGGAAGGTGCGGAATAAGAAATATACGCCGTCTACCCTCCGCGCAAATTTGCCACCGTATCTGGTGAACGCCATTGCCTATGTAACCTCACCATTCGAGCAAGGAAATGGCAGCGGCAAGGAGGCAGTGTCGCAAAGTGGATAAAGCTCCCGCATTCCGACCTCCGATGATTGAGGAGCCAGATATCAGGTGGGTCTCGAACATCATGGAGCTTCCGGCAGACGCCTTCACTGGACCTGACGGAAATGACCCGCGCTCCAACATTCTGAAGTCAGTAGAGAGCCTTGACGTTGAGGCTTGCCCAGGAAGCGGGAAAACAACGCTCCTAGTAGCAAAACTGGCCATCCTTGCTAATAAGTGGACACATCGGCGTCGGGGCATCTGTGTACTCTCTCATACGAATGCCGCGCGAAGTGAGATCGAGGGACCTCTCAGCTCATGCTCCGCTGGAAATGCTCTGGTCCGGTATCCCCATTTTGTCGGAACGATCCATTCGTTCGTTAATGAATTTCTTGCAGTACCTTGGCTCAGGTCGCATCAATTCCCAATAAGGGCAATCGATGACGACATTTGTCTGAACGTCCGCTGGAACAAATTGGGCGCTGGCACGCGAAACAGTCTCATCAAAAGTAGGCACGACAAACAAGTACTAAGGTACGTCGACGCAGGCTTCGGAGTCGGAAACATCAAGTGGGGTAGGGGTCAACTCGGAACCGATACGCCCATTTATCGGGAGATGGTCTCCGCGTGCAAGCATGCAAGTCTAGAAGGATTTTTTTGCCACGATGAAATGTTCGTTTGGGCCAAGACGCTACTCGATTTATACCCAGGAATTATTGAAGCCATCCGCTGTCGATTTCCCCTCGTCTTCATCGATGAGGTTCAAGATAACAGCGAGTCGCAATCAACCCTTTTGCACCGTCTATTTAGCAACGGACAGTGTTCGGTCGTGCGCCAACGCTTTGGCGACTCTAATCAGGCTATCTTTGACCGCCCCGGCCAAACTGAAGGCGTGCAGACAGATACCTTTCCAGGCCCACTCAAGAAAGATCTGCCGAATAGTTTTCGATTCGGCCAAACAATAGCCGACCATGCCAATCCGCTGGCTGTTGTTCCGCAGGCCCTAATCGGGCAGGGCCCCACCAGCAAGGCAATCCCGACCGGCTCGCGGCAAAACACCGTAATCCTATTCAACGAGCAGAATATTCTCGACGTTCTCCCTGCATACGCAGCATATCTTCTAGCAACATTTTCAGTCGACGAATTGGCTTCGGGAGTGTTCACTGCCGTTTCTGCGGTGCATACGCCAAAGGAAACAACCAAGCTACCGCATTTTCTCGGACAGTATGCTCCAAGCTATGACCCGGAGATTGGCAGGAAAAGTGTCACGCCTAAGTCATTCATCCAATACATCGCGTCGGTCCAGCGGGAGCTTCTTTCTGGAAGAAACGTCCACCCACTCGTGTCTAAGGCCGCCACAGGCATCCTTCGCTTGGCACAAATCGCTAATCCTGAATTGTCTTTACCTCAACGCAAGAGTACTCATCGTCACGTCCTGGAACTACTGGAGAACAATCCCGAAGTCTTGCGTTCCTACGTCGCCCTCGTTGACCATCTCATCCTCTGCCGGGGGGAATTGACGCAGGCCTATTGGAACGCTGAGCAAAAAGTATGTGTAACTCAGATTGCTCAGGTGATTGCAGGAATGCCTGCGGCCTCAGAAGAATGCATTTCGTTTTTGGAATGGACTGCTCCGCCCACTTCTATAGGCACTCCACAAGGAACTAAGAACCGGGAAAATGTCTACCGATACCCACTTGAGAAGCCCTTGGTCACCATCCGGTTAGGTTCGATCCACTCGGTCAAAGGTGAAACGCACACGGCGACCTTGGTCTTGGAATCGTTCCATCACTCTCACCACCTCAAAACGCTAAAACCTTGGCTTCTCGGCCAGAAGTCAGGCGGCAACTTACAGACCACGAGAATTCAGGGAAGGCTCCGCCTGCACTATGTCGCGATGACGCGACCATCTCACCTCCTTGGTCTGGCGATGCGTCGCGATACATTTGATGAATCTGAAATCGGAATCCTTACGTCACGCGGATGGCACATTATCGTCCTGACTTGAAGATGTCGGGCCACCTTTTTTTCGGTCCGACCTTGGCGCCAAGCGCCCGAAAAAAAAGGAAGAAGGGAGCCTACCGGCTCTCCTCCTTCAAACTCCCTGCCTTCAGGATTGTCTGTGCGGCACTGAAAATCCGCGCTGCGGACTGATTGGGAATTCCCTTCTCGCCTTGTAGCCAATGTTGAATGTAGCCGCGTGCGGCTTCTGCGCCGGGCAACCCGAGCGACTCGCAACAAATGAGAGCGACGGATTCGGCCTCTACTTCCCGGATATTCCGGTCCATGTGTTCTAGGTCAACAAGCTTTTGAGAAGTCGTGTGGCCGAGGACGACGTGGGCTATTTCGTGTAGCGTGGTCTTGAGGGGAAGCTCTGCAATCGGGCTAACCGCTATCTCGCGCTGGTGTGCGAAGCCTTGCACGTTGCCGTTGATTTCATCGAATGGCGTGCGGGTGATGCCGAGCGTTTGCAGGGCGGCGTCCAGGTCAAAGCCCGGGATCGGCTGCTCGTAAGGCGTTTCTCCCTCGGTCTGCGCCAGAACAAACCAGTAATTGCGGAATACAAACCGCTGCTGCACCTCATCCTGACTCTCTTCGCTCCCTTCGATTGTTTCCTGTGCTGCTTTGCCCGTCACGCGCTTTTTGTAGGTCACGGGCATACACAGACACAGCCCCTTTTCGCCTTTCCGGACTTGCCGTTTGAGCGTTAGCCATCCCTTGTAACTATTGAGCGGTCCCGGTTCAATCTTCCGGCTGATGCATTGTTCGAGGGCGAGTAGTGCATTTCCAAACGAGTAGTTGTGAAATGCGGTGTACGCGGCGAGAAGTTTCCCCGGCGTGTGGACCGCGCTGTACAGCAATTCTCCCCAAGTCGCATGATCTTGTGTATTCGTCATTGTTGTTTCTCCTTTTTCCTTTTTTCGAGCGGTTTTGTGCTTGAAAAAAAGAAGCAAATTCCCTTCATAGCGGGCTCATTGCGAACGGGCGCGCGCGCCGTCAAGGGCGGCGGGGTGAGCCGTTTATTGGAGCGAAGCGGAAACCCTTTACGGAACAAGCGCGGGACCGGGCGCAGCCTCTTGCGGAGAAGGGAATTTGCGGTGGGGCTGTTTTAATCGTGGAAGTAAATCAGGGTTGGTATTCTGAATGCTTTGCGTGGGTTTTGACTTGCTGCACGTATCCGTTGGTCAGTCCGGCTGTAGGAGATCCGGTGTTGTAGTAGGACAGAGCGGAATCGAGGGCGACGAAGCCCTCACCGTGAACGCGAGCTGTTTCTGCGTACGTAGTGGAAAGAAGAGCAGCCCCAGAACGGAGATTGGTACAAGGGTCAAACAGTTGTTCGGCCGTGAGATGCAAAAGGGCGGCGTGTTCGCTGTTCACCTGCAAGAGTCCGATGCTGACGGTGATGCCTTGCGCGAGAAGCCATTTCGTCCACGCAATCGCTTCTTCGAGCGATGCGGGTTGTCTTTCAAGAGTGATGGTGCC
>DATLST010000235.1:0-5352 GCA_035534055.1 Candidatus Acidiferrales bacterium
TCTCGGATTCTGCGCTCACCATGCACATCGCTCTTGACTCGCGCTACAGCAAACCTGAGCAGCGCAGGGCATTCTTTCATTCCGTCCTCGAGAAGCTGCGTACTCTTCCCGGCGTCAACTCCGCCGGCGCGGCCGACGCGCTGCCGCTAAGTCACACGGAAGAAATGGCTGAGTTTTCGGTCGAAGGCTACCCGAACAAGAAGGACCAAATGGTTGATTCGCGGTACGCCACGGACAATTATTTCGAAACCATCGGCACGCCGCTCCTCGCCGGGCGATTCTTCACAGAGGCCGATCAAACGCCCAAAGCCCCGGGAGTCGTCATTGTTAACGAGGCCTTCGCGAAGGCTTATTTTTCCGGCCGCTCTACGATCAGTGGCCACTTGTGTATGTGTTACTTCACGAGCGGTGCTCCGGCGTGGGCCACGGTCGTCGGCGTCGTCGCCAATACGCGCTTCCGCAATCTCGAAAACACTCCGCCTCCTCAGGTTTATCAGCCCTTCTGGCGATACGACATAAACCAGGCTTACATCGCCCTTCGTGCTTCCTTGCCACCCGCGCGAATCGTCCCGCAGATTCGCGCCGCCGTCCGCTCCCTCGATCCGAGCCTTGCTGTCGCGGACATACAAACAATGGACCAGCGCGTCTCCGAAGCCAGCGCCTTGCGCCGCTTCCAGACTTCTCTGTTCGGAGTTTTCGCCGCCGTCGCGCTCTTTCTTGCCGCAATTGGGCTTTATGGCGTCATGGCTTACTCTGTCAAACAACGCACTCCTGAGATCGGCATTCGCCTCGCTCTCGGCGCGCAGCCCTCAGACGTCCTGAAGCTCATCATCCACCAGGGAATGATTCTCACCGTTCTCGGAATTTTCTTTGGCGTCGCGGTTGCCTTCGCGCTTACGCGTTTGCTCTCTTCGCTCCTCTACGGCATTGCGCCAACCGATCCCGTCACCTTTATCGTTGTGAGCGCCGTCCTCCTCGCGGTCTCGCTCCTCGCCTGCTACATCCCCGCCCGCCGCGCCATGCAAGTCGATCCCATGGTTGCTCTGAGGTATGAATAATTGCTCTACTAAAGCTGGCGAGCGACTTCGATGGCTTTCTCCAACTGGGCGTCTTTTCCATTTTTCAGTATGTCGCGTGAAAGTTCGACTCTGTAGTCCGGCTCGACGCCTTTCCCCTCAAGCGAGTTTCCGTTCCATGTGTGAAAGGTCATGACGGGGATGCGCAGGATGAATTCGTGGCCGACTTTGAATCCTGTTCCGCCCAGGACTTGGCCGGCAGTCTTGGTGCCGACGATGGTCGCAAGCTTATTCTCCCTGGCGAAGCCGGTGATGGTTTCCGCCGCGCTGGCGGTGTGCTGATTCACAAGTAAAACAATTTTGCCGTGAAAAGGTTGTGGGCCAAGCCCTTCCGTGACCATCACGATGGATTTGTCGGAGAAGGCGAAACGGAACACAAGGGGCCAAAGCTCGATCTTGCGCGAAGGAATCCTGCCGAAGCGCGGCAGTTTTTCCTTCTGGTAGCCCTTCTCCGCGCGTTTCCGGCTCAAGCTGTAACCCACCGGCAGTTTGTGAGGCGTAAAGTACCCCATCAGCCGAAGTCCACCTGCCCCGCCGCCGGGATTTCCTCGCAAATCTACGATCAGGCGGTCGCAACCACGAAGTTCACAAATCGCATGGTCAATTTCCCGCGCCACATCCATCCCGACTTGTCCAGGAAACCCTGCCGCCTTCAAGTATCCAATTCCGGGTTCCGGCTTCGACCACGAAACGAGTGTGGGGCGGTTGATGGGATGCCATTTCGACTTTGGAAGCGGCACGCCCAAGCGCACGGCAACTTGCGCGCCGCTCAGTTTCTCAATTCCAATTTCACAGAACCCGCCCATTCGAAAGGCGGGCATCTCAGGAGGGGTGACCGGCTGCCCGTCAATTTCCAAAAGAAGGTCGCCGGGCTGAATTTCGGCAAGTGCGGGCGTGCTTCCGTCGTGAACGTCCTGGAACATCCATCGGGTGGTTCCGTTGACCTGGCAGGGCTGGAATGTCGCGCCGATTGCGTAGTTCGGGGCAATCTTCTGAAGGCTTCGATGAAAAAATACCACGTGACTGATTTTTAGCTCGGCAAGCAGGTCGCGTACAGCGCCTTCTAATTCCTCAACTGTTTCCTTGGCAAGAATTTGTTCCCGGCGAGACTGAACCAATTCCGCCCACTTTTTCTTGTCAAACGACGGAGCGAAGAGCCTCTTCGCAGTAAGGTCAGCAACCCTGTCGAATACCTCTGTCCGGTCTTTGAGTGCGATTGGAATCATGGTCAGAACCTTATCGGTTTCGAGGCATCGCCGACAAGTACAAATGGCGCCCAAAAAATCGGCGATGTGCCTGGATTTTGCTTCAAGTAATCGAGTTTCGCCTGGCGCAGCGCTGATGCTTCATCCTGTCCTTGCGCCAAATGAATATAAAATCGGTTCATAAGAAATTCGGTCGAGGCGTCGTCTACAGGCCACAGTGAGGACGCGACAGTTCGTGCACCTGCGAAGAGAAACGCCTGGGTCAAACCGATGATTCCTTCCTCGCCCTCAAGTTTTCCGGTCGCAGTGTTGCACGCAGAGAGCGTCACCAAATCAGCGTCGAGCCTCAGTTGGGCAATCTGCCGAACTTGCAATAGCCCGTCGTCGGTGGATTCGGGATCGCGGCCCAGTACAAGCGCGTCTCGTTCGGGAAAATTGGGAATTGAGATTCCATGAACGGCGAAATGGATAATCTTGAAGTCAGCTAGCGGCTCGGAGTTGAAGGCGGCTTCTGTGGCTTTGTCGCCAAGCAACAGAACCGTTTGCTTTGGGTCTCGCAGCGCCTGGCTTGCTGAAATTAGTTCCGCGCGCGTTTCAGGAAGGGGGTAAAGATGCGCGCCGGAAATATCGTAGAGGCCGCGCGACACGGTTCGGACCACCCCTCCGCTATTTCCCGATTCGTCGGCCTGCGACTCCATGTCATAGGGAACGTCTCCGATCCCTAAGAATGCCATTCGTGGCTGGTGTGGCCGGTGGCGGTTCGTTAGAAAATCCAGAACAGTCACCGATGGAGCATAGCTGACAATGTGAGATTGGAGAGCGTATTCTCCGTGGGCGCCGAGCAGGGAGTCGAACGGCAAGCTGTAAAGCGATCCGTCAGGAATGATGACCAATCGTTTCAGCCGGAGAGAATTGGGAACTGGCGTTAGTAGCAGGGAGTAAAGTTTTGTTGCTTCCTGGGTTCCGTATTTGCCTGCCATTACATTTGAGACGTATTGAGTCGTTAGCTGTTCGATTTGCTGGCGACCGGCTGTGAGCCGAACAACCACTGCGTCATTGCGGGTGAGAGCGAGACAGAACGAGTCGGGCTCCGCAAGAACGTATTCGAGAATTGCTTCGTCGGGCAGGAGGCTTGCCTGGGCGGTCTTGAGCGCGACTGGACGACTCGTGACGCCGCGCTGATCTGTGGTCAAAGCTTCGTCAATGTAGCCGAGCTTGTTTTCTTGCTCAGTCAGGTCTTCAAGAAGATTTGTTCTCTCGTTTGGGTCGGTGGAATCGAGCAATTGTGCCTGGATTTTAGAGATTTCAGCTTGGATTCGAGAATTGGCCGGTGAATGCAGCTTGTGATTCGCCTTGCTCCTCATGTTGTCAAGAATTGCGCGACCTCGCGCGCGCTCAATGGCGTCAAACGCTGCACTCACGTCGTTTTGTCTGGCTGACAACTTGAAGTCATCGAGATACGTCATGCTCATCGCGCTTAGAAGTGAACTCTCGGCATACGCGCCGGGAAACCGGAGAAGCATTCCGTCAATCGTGTCCTCGGCTTGCCTGTAGAGAACGTGAGCTTGGTCAGGGTGGCCAATTTTTGCGTTGAGTTGCGCGAGAGCGTCCAAGGCGCGAGGGAGGTAATACGTATCGCCGACGCTACGGCTGATTTCAAGGCCTTGGTTGAGTACGTCCTGAGCTCCTTTCAGATCACCTTGCTCTTCGAGCGAATTGGACAAATCAAAGCATGATTGCATCGCAACGCGTTGGAGACCCATCTGCCTAGCGGATTGGAAAGCCTCTTTGAAATACTCTTGAGCTTGCGCTTTCTGATTTAACCGAATCGCGAACTCGCCGACGATCAGCATATCTTGGCCCTCATGCTCGATCATTTTTTCCTTTTGAGCTTCAGCGAGAGTCCGTTCCATCAAGGATTGCGCTTGGTCCATTTTGCCCGCGGCAGCAAGCGCTTCAGCTTTGCCTTCGTAGGCCATAAAAGGAGTCCCGACATCGTGGTCGCCGTTCGCTATCCCGATTGCTCGGTTGAAGAAAAACATCGCCTCGGATGTGCGATTGAGAGCGTTGAATCCGTTCCCCACAATTTCCAGATATCGAACCTCCGTGCCGGGATCCCCCTGCGCAACCGCTGTCAAGAGCGCCTTGCCCATTAGGCGGCTGGCTTGGCTCACGTTGCCCTGAAGAAAACCTACCAACCCCAATTCGCCGGTAGCACGATTAGCCCACTCCTTTTGCCCGAGTTGCTGAGCAAGACTTAGGGCCTGCTCCCAGTCTTGCTTTGCGGCGGCGGCATTCACCTCATCATCGGCATCCCCTTTTACGCCGAGACACCAAAGGCGCAGTTCGGGGTCGTTCTGAACCAACGCAGTCTTGAGTTGGGCCCCGATGAACTCGGAAAGTTTCGGGAAGGACATTCCATCTGTGGACCGAATAAGACCGATCCTCGCGTAGAGCGCATCACGCGCATCGTGGTTTTGAGTCGCCATCGCTTCGGCGCGTTCGTAAAGAGGTGTAGCTTTGGGAAGGTTATGGAGCCAGTAAAAGTAGTTTGCTTTGGCAAGCAAGCCTGGGACGTCGTTTGGTCGTGAGCCGTTAGCGCGGCCTGACAGCGAGCCCCATGGAGTTCGCGGTGATCGCTGAACAAAATAGAGGGCAACAGCCGCTGCGATGATGCCAGCGATAATGCAAGCCAAAAAGACTTTGTGTTTTCGGCCAAACATGGGAAGAACCCGAGAAAAGGTTAATGATAAGACGCGGTCGCGTTCTATTTCAACAACGCTATTGGGGGTTACGGAGGCAGCGGCTTCTTCAGCGGGCGTTGCGAAGCCTTTTGCGGTCCACGGGCACGCCCTGTTGCTTTCCCAAAGAAAGTATGACATCTTTCCTGTCGGAAACCTAGAGGGCACAACTATGAAACAAAAGATGGACGCGGTCGGTTGTTCGGTGTTCCCTTCCCGAGTCCGAGATGCGTGCGGTCCTCATGGTAGTAACGAACATATTCAGAAAGCAGCCGTTTCAGATGGCATTCGTTCACCGCAATGATGTGGTCCAATAGATCCCGTCGGCAG
>DATLST010000236.1:0-27190 GCA_035534055.1 Candidatus Acidiferrales bacterium
GATCGGCCTGCGCCAGGGATATTCTAGGCATTGCTCCATCCACTTCGCGTGTTGCGTGACCATGGAATCCACCACCTGGGCGAAGGCCTCGTACGAAGACCACATGCCATGCCTGCCCGTCAGCAGATAGCCCTCGAGCCAGCCCTCGCAAAGGTGTTCGCTGAGCACTTCCATCACGCGGCCGTCGCGAGCCAAATGGTCGTCGATGGATACGATCGCTTCCATCGTGCAACGGTCGGTCGCGTCGAACACCGCATTCAGACGATTCGAGTTTGTCTCATCCGGGCAGAACAACCGAAAATTGGCTGGATTCAGCTTGATGACATCGCGCAAATACTCTCCCAGCTTGCGCGGAGCTTCCGCTATCACCTCGCCCGGCCCGGGTATGGACAATGCGTATTCAGCAAAGTCAGGCAGATCGAGCGCCTTCAGCAATCGTCCGCCGTTGACGTGAGGATTTGCGCCCATACGGCGATTTCCATCCGGAGCCAGCGCCGCAAGCTCGGCGACCAGACGCCCTTCCTGGTCGAATAATTCCTCGGGCCGGTACTTCCGCATCCAGGCTTCGAGCATCTTCAAGTGTTCCGGATTTTCGCACACGGTGGAGAGCGGAACCTGGTGCGCGCGGAACGTGCCCTCGATAGGCACACCGTCCACCTCTTTTGGACATGTCCAGCCCTTCGGAGTGCGCAGGATGATCATCGGCCATGATTGCCGTGGCCGGTCTTGATTTGTCCGTGCATCTTTTGTCCGGGACGCCTTCTGAATGTCCCGGATGGAGGCGTAGCAGCGGTCGAGAGCCTCTGCGAAAAGTTGATGCATGATTTCGGGATCGTCCCCTTCAACGAAATGGGGGATATATCCAAGACCTTTGTAGAAAGAGAGCAGTTCTTCGTCACTCATGCGAGCCGTAACCGTGGGGCCGGCAATTTTGTAGCCATTCAGGTGCAGAATCGGAAGCACCGCTCCGTCTCTCGATGGATTCAGGAACTTGACGCCTTTCCAACTTCCTTCGAGCGGGCAAGTCTCGGCCTCGCCATCGCCTACGACGCAAGCCACAATCAGGTCCGGGTTGTCGAAGGCCGCGCCAAAAGCGTGAACCAGTGAATAGCCGAGTTCTCCTCCTTCGTGCATGGAGTTCGGTGTATGCGGCCCGCAGTGGCTGGGGACTCCTCCGGGCGTGGAAAAAGAACGAAAGAGCAGGCGCATGCCGTGAATGTCCTGGGTAATCTCAGGATGCACCTCGGTATACGTTCCTTCGAGGTATGCGCAAGCGTTCAGCGTCGGCCCTCCGTGCCCAGGGCCCGAAATGTAAATAATATTTGCATCCGTCTGCCGGATCAGCCGGTTCAAATGCACGTAGATGAAATTCTGCCCGGCGGATGTGCCCCAATGTCCCAGCAAGCGCGGCTTGATGTTCTCTTTTCTGAGCGGCTCACGGAGCAGCGGATTATCGAGGAGATAGATTTGGCCAACGCAGAGATAATTCGCGGCGTACCAATAGCGGTGCATCTTATCCAGCATGTCCCGCGTAAGCGGACCTTGGGGATTCGGTACTCTTGTTTGACACTGACCATTGGCTGCGATAGCAGTAGACAAAGCTGCATCGAAGACAAACTTAGTCGACTTGCCAACCTGATCCAAGCTCTGGACCAATGATATTTGGCTGCTATTCTTATCAACCCTACTTGTTGGCTCTTTAGTGGTCATATGGCTGCTCCTCTCTATTTCTCGACCGCTGCTGACGAACTCACGAGGACGTTGACGCAACCTTTGCATTCCCCGGCTGATCTTTCCGAACTTCGCGCTCCGCCTCAAGCCAGTCTTGATCTGCGCGGCTTTCGCCCCGGATTCGCCGTTGATAGAGTTCATAGGCCCGTGTAGCGATCTGTGGCGTCAGATCGAGTGACTTCTTGGCCAACAATGGGGACCTCGTAGGGTCAAAAATCCGATAGGCGAGCAGCTTCACGCGATCATTAACGAGAGCCCAAACTAGAGCGTAGGCCCAAACAGATCCCGCCCAGCCCCATCCGAGAGGCGTCATAAACAGTCCATATACCGCAATCAGGGTGGCGATCGTTTGCGTTCCGAGTACTGCTATCCAGAGAATCGGCGCCGGACGGATCGACCAGAACGGGCCGCGCGTGCGTGTCAAGAAGATCGTGAGATGTCCGGCCACGGAGAGCTTCAGGTACATCAGCGTTTGGACGTGCGCATGGTCAAGGTGAAATACGCGCTCGCCAAGATAAAACAGGCCAAACGCAGCGATGACTCCCGTAACACCCAGCACCGTGGAGATCCCCAACACCAGCCGCATGTTCCAGGCCTCGGGTTTATCCTTGTAATGGACGTTGTCATAGGCGATGGACAGAATTGCCCCATCGTTGAGCAACGCCAGCATCACGATCATCACGGCGGTCACCGGGTAGAAATTGAATACCAGGATCGCCAGCGTCATGAAGAACAGCACGCGCAGCGTTTCGGCGATGCGGTAGATCGCGTAGCTATTCATCCGCTGGAAGATGCGACGGCTCTCCTTGATTGCGTCGATGATTACCGATAGGCCGGAAGCCAGCAGAACGATGGACGCCGCCGCGCGCGCCGCGTCTGTCGCACCGGAAACCGCGATGCCGCAGTCCGCCTTCTTCAGCGCGGGAGCGTCGTTCACTCCGTCACCGGTCATACCGACGATGTGGCCGCGCTCCTGCAGAACATTCACGATGTGGAACTTGTTTTCCGGGAAAACCTGGGCGAAGCCGTCGGCCTTTTCAATGGATTCCGCCTGCTGCGGCGTCGCGTGTTGCTTGGTATCGCCCAATCCGCTGGCATCCAGGATGTTTATGCCCATTCCCAGTTGTCTCGCGGTTTCTCGGGCGATGGCGATTTGATCTCCCGTAACCATCTTGACGCTCACGCCCATCTGCCGGGCGCTCGCGATCGTTGCTTTGGCTTGTTCGCGCGGCGGATCGAACAAGGGGAGCACGCCAACAAATTGCCACTTATTTTCCTGATCGGCCCGGGCCACGCCCAAGGAACGAAACCCGCGTCCCGCAAATTCATTGACGGCTTTTTCGACGGCAGGCTTCACTTCACCCGCATTAGCCGACATCTCCAGAATTACCTGTGGCGCTCCCTTGGCCACATAGAACTGTTTTCCGTCCCCGCCTTTGACGGTCGCTTCCGTGCGTTTATGAACAGGATCGAACGGCTGGAAATGGACCACCTGAAAACTCTCCAGCGCCTTGTCGTCCTTCACTCCGCCGATCACCGCGAGGTCGATGGTGTCCTTGTCTTCGGCACGCGAAGCGAGTGCGGCGTAGAGAATGACCTGATCTCCAGGAACATTGTTCACGCTAAACGGATCGCCCAATGTCAGTTTGTTCTGGGTCAGAGTACCAGTCTTATCCGAGCACAACACATCCACGCCGGCCAGTTCTTCGATCGCCGACAACCGGGTCACGATCGCTTCTTTCTTTGCCAGAAGACGCGCCCCCACTGCCATCGTCACCGAAAGCACCGTGGGCATCGCCACGGGGATTGCGGCCACCAGTAACACCAATGCGAACTCCAACGTGCTGAGGATCGGATCGCCGCGGAAGAGCGCGACGGTAATAATCACCGCCACCAGAACTACTGCGAGAATGATCAGATAATCGCCAATCTTCAGCACGGCGCGCTGGAAATGACTGACGGTGTGTGCCTCCTGCACCAATTGCGCGGTCTTGCCAAAGTAGGTGTTCTCACCCGTGGCGTACACAATTGCGTCAATCTCGCCCTGGCGGATGATCGAACCTGAAAATACCGCTTCTCTCGATTTGCGAGTAGCGGGCAAAGATTCGCCTGTCAACGCGGACTGATCCACCTCTACTGGATCGCCCTCCAGCAGGCGCGCATCAGCCGGCACAATGTCACCCAGCCGCACACGAATGACATCGCCTGGCACCAACTCACGCGCCGCCAGCGTGGTCCACTTCCCGTCACGCTTCACCTTGGCCTTGATTGCCAGCTTGGCCTTCAGAGCAGCGATCGCGTTGCCCGCCTGGTGTTCCTCCCAGAATCCGACTACGGCGTTGGAAGCAAGCAGAAGGAGAATGATAAAGAAATCCAGCCAGTGCCGGACTACACCCGACAGAATGACTGCCGCTTCGATCATCCATGGGATCGGACCCCAGAAGTAGGTGAGGAATTTCAGGAATGGATTGGTTTTCTTCTCTGCGATTTCGTTCGGACCATATTGCGCGAGCCGTTTCTGAGCTTCGGCCTGGCTGAGGCCATCCGGAGACGACACCAATTTTTGCTCTACTTCCGGCAGGGGCAGGGATTTCAAATTATCCTTGGAATCGGGATTGGACCCGGACTTCGCCTTAGCCTCATCTGCCTTCAGTGTCACGATTACTATCCTCCTGTTCTTGTGATTTCACCGCGCCTCTCCGAAAAGCCTTAGAAAGTCGTCGGGCCGTGCTGCCGAAGAAGGCTTATTCAAAGTTCTGAATTCCTCAAAATCGTGTGCGCGCTGTCTTGCCTCACTAACTCATCAATCGATCGCGCGGCCGAAATTACCCCTGTCGATCAAGCCTCCGTTCACGCGGTTCACCTCAGGCCGAAAGGTGTACGTAGTTTGCTCCGACGCTTAGCATGGAAGATGCCTCGTCCATACAACTCATAGGAAAGCTAAACAGTTGCCGCTGCCACCGATTCTTCTGCGTGCAGCGATAATTGGGCGGGATGCGTGGTTTCGATGATGCCCTTCGCCTTAGCCACCTCTATAGCCGTGCCTTGAAATCAGCAGGAACGGATCTGTCTTTGAAGGCCGTTTCATTCTTCACCTACTGCTCTTGGACATTCCCCACGACCATGCTGTAGAGATCTGCTCCTAACCCCTTTCTACTCGCACAACTACAGCACCTTCGTAGCTGCAAAACCTCTTTTACTTAGGGTTCTGGTCGCCCGCAGCCTCGTCCTGATCTTCAGCCTTTTGCCAACCAGAATCCGGGTTGTATTCCTTCATGGCTTTGGCGAGAGTACCGGTCTTCTTGCCAAGATCCTTCTGATACACGATTCCATCCTCATTAACGATGAACGTCATCACGCCGGACGATCTATAGTCTGCCGGGTAGGCCACGAACGCGAAACCCTCGGTCATTTTGCCGTTTACGATGTAACTTTTCGCTCTACCTGAGCCATTTTCTCCCTGACGCGTGAGGATATGGTAGTAGTAACCGCGGTAAGGAGTCGGAGCGCCGCCTTGGTCTTTGACATAGCCCTCGGCGACGGCAGACGCCACAAGCGGCCCGATGGGGCTCTGGGGTTCGCCATCAGCGGCTTTCCAGTAAAGGCCGTTGTGCTGCCCTTCATCACTGAAGATTTTCTGGGCGTACTCGTTGTGCTGCGTCGAATGGTATTCATTTTCTGCGGCTACGAGCTCCTGGCAAATGCGAATGGTCGACATTTCATTCTGGCCAATCCGCCTGTACAAAATCTCTTTCTTGCCCGCCTCGGTGTCGAAATACCAAGAATTGCCTTTATTCACCAGCGGTATGGGCACGGGCCAATTCTCCGCGCCAATATATAAGGTAACGGTGCCATCCGGCTCTTTCACCAAGCGGTGCATTTCCTGGTATCTCTGTACAAAATTAGCGCGGTTTCCGGCATCCTCGGTTCCGTCTCCTGACGAGATGATTTGCTTCCCGTCAGGTCCAAGGATATCGAGCAGCGCCTTTTCGTCGTTTCTTTGCGCTGCCGTGACGAGTGCGCTGCTCGCATCGTTCGCCGATGAAAACGTTTTCTGCCCCTGCTGCTGCGCCATGGAACGGGTGGGAAAGCACCCCGTCAAAAGGATGGCGACCGCGGCTAATTTAGGAAGATCGGCCCAATAAAATTTGTCGAAGTTCAGCTGCGATCGCCGCATATGGTTTCCCTCCATTTCTAAATTTCACGTTCTATCAGGAAATGACGAAACTTCGATTACCGGCGTCCGCCACGCGATCCGCCGCCACCCCCGCGAGATCCTCCGCCGCCGCGCGTCCCACCACCACGCGCCGCTCCGCCGCCGACACTGGCTCTTCCGCGCGAAGAAAAGCTCCTTGCCTGTCCGCCATGGTTGTAGCCACTGAAGGCACCTGAGCGGACCCCGCTCTGGCCACGGGGTTCAGCGTATCCTCGAGCAGCGCGCGTATTCCCGTTGAAGGGCTTGGTCGTTGCGCCAGGACGGTTGTAAACTCCGCCGCGCCCTGCGATGTGCCCGTTGGAGGGCCTGCTCCCTGCATTGGTGCGGCCCCGAGATACATTCACTCCACCGCGCACGCGTCCTCCCCGGTAGAAATTGTTTCGGTTGTAAAACGTGTTGCTCCGGGAGAAATATCTGTTGTGGTTATAGAGCACGGAGCGGTTATGCCAATCGAATCCCCAATGAGGCCAGCCCCATCCAAAACCGCCGAAGAAACCGACCCCGAAGCCAACTCCGAACGAGAGATACGGACCTCCATACCAGATTCCGGGATACGGGTACCACCCCGGCCACGCTACTATGGGACCTCCGTAAACCGACCATGGGTCATATGCGGGAACGTAGACGACATCGGGACTGGCAGGCTCAATGACAATCGTCGCCCCTTGCGTCGCTACGGTTTGCTGCGGCGTGGTCTTAAGATTGCCGGCTTCTTCCGCTCGCTGGCGCATCACCTGTACGGCATCCATCACATCCTGCTGCTGGTTGTAGTAGGCGTCGCCGAGAGATGATGTCCATGAGAGATTCTTGTCCATATTTCCGAGGACGGATGGAAATGCGGTGAGCGCCTCGACGCTTGGATCCCATGGCTGTTGATCCACAGCTTGACCCAAGGCGTCGCCCTTCAGATCAGGATGCGCTTGCACCCATCTGTCGGCCTCGACAACCTGCTCGGGAAACGTGGACGCTGCCAGGATCTGCGCCACAAGCGAATCCGGATACAGCGCAATCGGGGCTACCAACTGTTGCAATTCCTCGGGGGTCTGTTGCGCGTAGGGTGGTGCTGGCGAGGCCTGCCCGTTCGCCCCGTCCTGCAGGGGTGTCGCCTGGGTGGTCTGCGCCGGGGCTTGCGAATCTTGATAAGCTGACAGCTTCTGAGGCCACGTCGCAAACAGCAGAAGCAACAACGACAGGGAAACCAAAGTCTGCTTGCCCAATCGAGGGGCTGAGAAGCCGGTGGCACGTCCGAAAATGTTCATGTTCTTGAACTCCTCCGCACCTTCATTGCCCGATGCCTCCGATAGATAACGATAAGCAAGACACGGCTTGTAAAAATTTAGCCCGGTTCCTTGACTTTGGAGCCTATCCCGTCACGCGTACTGTTCGCTCACCAGCATAGAAGAGGTGACAAAGAATGACTGTCCTTTTCCGCACACCTTCACGGACACTCAATGCCTGGATGGCCATTTCGCAAGGTCCTGTGCTTCGAAGCGTTAAAACGATCGGTATTCCCACCCGCCGCCGCAAATCTCTAAGCGCGACGGCAGTGCCCTATTTTGCAATGGTCGGTCACATCGAAGGTCGCGTTCAACCGATTCTCGTTTCTTACGGCTCGTTGCGACAAACTTCCCATATGTTTGCGTTGTTGAATTCTGGCTTGTGCAATCCGCGAGTTTCACGCGGGGGATGATGGCGGGCAGAACGATCTCGCTTGCCACGCTTGCAATTTCTTCATCGAGTGTCACCCTCGACCAGGAGAAGAAATCGCTACCTAAGATAGTTCGTTAGGCGTTTGTCCATCCAAGCGCTGAGAGAACATGCCGCACGATCATGAGATCTTCATTGGTTTTTATGACGCGCACTTTTACGTGGCTTTCGAGGGGCGATATCAATGCTGCATTCGCTTCATTGCATGGGGCGTCCAAACGAATCCCCAGGAAGTCCAAGCCGTCGCAGATCCGTTTGCGAACGATGGGCGCCTGCTCTCCAATACCTCCCGCAAAGACAAGCACGTCCAGTCCCCCAAGAACTGCGGCATATGCGCCAATGTATTTCTTCGCTCGGTAGCAGAACAGATCCACAGCTTCACCGGCCCGAGCATCCTGGTGCATCTTGTCCAGCAAGACCCTCATATCTCCGGACGTCTCCGAAACTCCCAGCAGTCCAGATTCCTTATTCACGAGCGTACCCATTTCCTTCGTGGACACATTTTTGTGCTCAAGCAGATAGAGCAGGGCGCCTGGATCGACGTCACCAGAACGGGTACCCATGACAAGTCCCTCAAGGGGGGTAAACCCCATTGAGGTATCGATGCTTTTACCTTCCTTGACCGCGACCATGCTCGCGCCACTTCCGAGATGTGCAATGATCACACGCCCATTGGCGAGATTCCCTTCGAGCGCATGCAGTTCGCGCATAACGTACTCGTAGGAAAGGCCGTGAAAGCCATACCGAAGGACGCCCCGGTCATAAAGGTACCGAGGCAGCGCGTACATGCGAGCAACTTGCGGGAGGGAGCTATGAAATGCCGTATCGAAACATGCCACTTGCGGAAGGTCTGGAAATTTTTCGGTAATGAATTGGATCCCCCGAATCGCCGCTGGCATGTGATCGGGATCGAGCGGCACGAGTTGTTCGATCTGCGACAAGAATTCCGGAGTGATCGGTTGCGGGTCCCTGTATCGAGGCCCACCCTGTACCAGCCGATGACCCGCAGCCGCCAGATGAGAGAGAAAGTCGTGTTTCCTCAACCACGCAAGCATCGCTTCCAACACGGCATTTGGGTTCTCCGAACCGACCGGGGAATCCAACAAGACACTCCCACTCGGGTCTGCAATCTTCAAACGCCCGCCTGAGGTACCCGGCCGATCAACCGTCATGGAAAGGAGAAGTTCATCGCGACCTCCCGCTTCGTAGAGGGCGGATTTCAAAGTCGCAGACCCTCGGTTCATCGTTAAGATGCGTCTTTGAAGTGGAACCGTCACAAAGTCATCCTGCGGAATGCCGCCTTCGATTTGCGTCAACGCCAACAAACCACCGTATCAAGGATGCCAACAAAGTCCAACAGCTTCCGGCAGGAACGAAGCCCCGGTCTAAGGCAAACACAATAAGCGATTGCTGATCGCCAGGGATTGGATCGCTCACCGTGGCTCCCGCGCCGGTCGCGATCACGGCAACGTATTGCTTCCCGTCTTTCCCTTCGTAAGTGATCGGCACCGACATAGCGCTCGAACCGAGCTTGACGACCCAGAGCAGCTTCCCCGTCCGGGAATCGAAGGCGCGAAAACGACGGTCGTTGGTGGCTCAAATGAACACCAGTCCGCCTGCCGTGACGATCGGTCCGCCCTCACCAATGCGCCCTGTATTCCTCTTCCCTTCCGGAAGCTCGTCGGTAACGCCGAGCGATATCTGCCACGCGAATTCTCCCGTGCCGGCATTCACCTTTGTGAGTCGTCCCCAGGGCGGCTTCTGGCAAGGCCAGCCGCTCTCGCCCAAGGTGTGGCCATTCGCATCCGCTTTGCGCGCCCAGAATTTCGATCGGATCGGATCGCCCAAGATGCTGGCCTGCTGGTAGGGTACAGGGGAGCCTTCAGGCATTTTCTGGATCCAGCCAATGCTGCCGTATTCGCTCGAGTATGCATAGACGTAGCCAGTCGTCGGATCGGATGCGGTCCCGCCCCATGGACGAATCCAGAGCCACCACGCCTTTAGCCACGGGCAGATACAGAACCCCATCTACGACGACAGGTGTAGCTTCGGAAGGAAGCCCCAGGCGGGTAGGACCAAGCTTCGGCCAACTTGGCCACATTCGTGGTATCCATTTGCTTCAGGGGTGAGTATCGCGTACCGGCCAGGTCGTGATTGTACGAGGGCCATTCATTTGAGTTCTGCTGCGTTTCGCGCACCTTCGACTGTGCGCAGCACGCGGGCACCGCCAATGAAGCGACGAGCACGATGACGGGGCCACGAACACCCATGAGCCAGCCTTTCCCCCGCTTCGGTTGCCTCGGAGAACTGACTAAGCAACGGCAAATCCGCGCCAACACGATACCGCAAGAAAACTAAGCCGCCTAGCCCTGGCGGATGCAAGCTGGGTGAGCGCTACTGCGCGGATTTTCTCGCCATTCTCGCCGCATTGCGAATTCGTACAATTTCCACCGAACAATTTGCATGTCGAGCGACCGCCTCGGAAACGCTGCCCAAAAGAAAGCGGTTTAGCCCCTTCCATCCGTGAGAGCCGAGAATGATTAAGTCCGCGTTCCAGTTCTCCGCATGGTCAATGATCTTGGATTTCGGGTCTCCCTCTTCGACGGCTTCACTCGTCTTGAAACCCGCCTTGCGGAGCTTCCGAGCCATCCGGCGAACCAAGTCCTTCGCCTGTTTGACACGGTCTTCCTCCATTCCCGGAGCCATGGAAACGACGTGCGGAATCAACCCGGCTGAAATATATCCGCCGATCGACTCGACTACGTTCAGCACTCGAACCTGGCTACCTCGCTTCGTCTGCGCGATCAGCTTCCGGAGCGCTTCCTGCGAATATTTGGAGTCGTCAATTGCCAGAAGAATTCTCATTTCATTTTCTCCGGTTGCAGCCTTGAGCGAACACATGAACTGGCATTCAGAAAGTTGGCACTACCTCTCAGCACGTGCCTCTTAGCATGTATCCCTGCAACGCAGTATGCTCATAGGCTTGACGGTCATGACAATCTCTCGATGCTGGTTCAGCACCTCGACGAAATTATGCACCACGCCCCGGTCCGGCTTCGAATGCGAACGCGTGGCTTTAACCACTGTGACCCGAATCCACAAGGAATCTCCGGGACGGACCGGCCGGAGCCACCGCAATTCATCCAGTCCTGGCGAAGCGATGGCCGCTACTTTGGACAGGTAGTGGTCTGCGAACAGGCGCATCATCAGGCTGGCGGTGTGCCAGCCGCTGGCGATCAAGCCACCGAACGGACCGCGCGCGGCAGCCTCGGGATTCGTATGAATGTACTGCGGGTCGAACTGCTCCGCGAAAGCAACGATGTCCCGTTCACTCACCGAAATGGGTCCATACTCATACACCGCGCCAGGCAGATAATCCTCGAAGTAACGCTCCGCGATTGGGACGGGAAAATCATTCGGGCTCATTGCGTTAGATTACCAGACGGCTTCGGATTCAAAATTATGCCCCTGCTTCATGGAAAAGAAGAGAAAACCGCGAACTGATGCAATCTTTACTCAACGGAAAACCGCCGGGCAAATGTTCACGCAATAGCCTGAGGAATCGCTTTCTTCCACTTGCCTTGCGATTTCAGGATCAGTTCAACCACTTCGCGGACGGCGCCTTTTCCGCCATCGACTGTGGTGATGTAGTGGGCCGCGCGCTTCACTTCGGGCACGGCATCGCCCACGGCCACGGCAAGCCCCGCGCGCTCGAGCAAAGGGAGGTCTGGCAGATCGTCGCCGACGTAAGCCACTTCTTCATCCGTCACGCCCGCGCGAATCAAAATTGCCTTGTACGCATCGAGTTTCTTCGGCTGTCCTTGCACTACAAATTCCATGGCGCTCTCGCGAGCGCGGCGGGCGGTGGCCGTGGAATCTCGCCCCGTAATCAGTCCGGTGCGAATCCCCATGATGCTCGCGAGCTTGATCCCCGCCCCATCGTGGGCATCGAACATCTTCATCTCGGCGACGCTGCCGTCAGGAAAGGATTGCAGGCACACCGCTCCGGGAGTCATCGTGCCGTCCACGTCCATCAGAAGCACGCGGATATTGCGCGCGCGGCGCATTACTTTCGGCGGAAATTTCACTTCGCGAATGGCCATTCGAAAGTCCTCAGAATAGTTGCAAGGTCCACAGGTCGTGGATGTGCAGCACGCCCTCGAGGCGGCCGCCTGGGTCCACAATCAGCACGGACGTGATTTTCTTTTCTTCCATCAGATGCAAAGCGACCGCGGCAAGTTCGGTGCGCGGAAGCGTCACTGGATTTTTGGTGAGGCAATCCGTCGCGGTAAGATCCAGCACGTTTTCTGGCCGCTGCTGCATCACGCGCCGCAAGTCGCCGTCGGTAATGATGCCAAGGAGACGGCCGCCGGGCTCCGTCACCGCGGCCAGTCCCAGTCCCTTGCGGCTCATTTCGTAGATGACGTCCGGCATCTTGGTTGCAGGAAGAACGCGCGGAACGTTTTCTCCCGAATGCATGAGCGCTTCGATGCGGCGCAGCTTTTTGCCGAGCTTCCCTCCCGGATGCAGGGCGGCGAAATCGTCCTCCTTGAAGCCGCGGCGCTCGAGCAGCGCTATAGCCAGCGCATCGCCCATGGCAAGCGCCGCCGCCGTCGAAGCCGTTGGCGCAAGATTGAGCGAGCATGCTTCTTCCTTCACGGCAATGTCCAGAACGATGTCGCTGGCGGTGGCAAGTGTCGATAGCGGCTTTGCGGTGAGCGTGACGAGTGGAATGCCCAATCGCTTGACCGATTCCAGCAGCTCGATCAGCTCTTGGGTCTCGCCGCTCGCGGAGATCGCCAGCAGCACATCGCCGCCCGTGAGCATTCCTAGGTCGCCGTGGAGCGCTTCGGCGGAATGAAGAAAAAAGGAAGGCGACCCCGTGCTGGAAAACGTCGCGGCAATCTTCCGGCCAATAAGCCCGGACTTGCCGAGACCCGTGACGACGATCCTTCCTTTGCACGCATATAAGAGGTCGATGGCCTCTTCGAATCGCTCGTCGAGACGATGGATCAAGCTCGCGATGGCATCGGCCTCGATGCGCAGCACTCGTTTGGCGGTGGCGAGGGCCATCTGCGCGGACTTCTTTTTTCCTTGCTTCTTCGCCGCCGCCAGGCTCGCCACGTTCTCCCGATTCTTCGCGCTCACGAGCTTCCTTGGATTGATTGGTTTCGCCGAACTCATCGACTTTCTTTACTCGACGCACCTTCGGACACAATCTCGCCCGGAGCAGCATCCCATTCGCGAACGAGTGCGGCGAGACGCAAAACCTTTTCGAGCAGCGGACGAAATCGATCGAGAGGCAGCGCATTCGTACCGTCGGAAAGCGATTTTGCCGGGTTATCGTGGACTTCGACGAACAGTCCATCGACTCCCGCCGCCGTGCCCGCGCGCGCCAGCGGCTCGATGAATTCGGGCTGCCCGCCGCTCGACTTCCCCGCTCCGCCCGGCAACTGCACTGAGTGCGTCACGTCAAAAACGACCGGATAGCCGAACTTTCGCATGATTGGAAATGATCGTATGTCCACCACGAGGTTTTGATAACCGAAAGAAGCGCCGCGCTCGGTGAGGATGATCTTCTCGTTTCCCGTGCCGGCCACTTTTTCCGCCGCGTTGCCGATTTCCTGCGGTGCGAGAAATTGGCCCTTCTTGATATTGACCACCCGGCCCGAACGTCCCGCGGCGATCAGCAAGTCTGTCTGCCGCGAGAGGAATGCGGGTATCTGAAGAACGTCGCAAACCTCGGCCACCGGACCGACCTGCGACACATCGTGAACATCGGTGAGAATCGGCAACCCGGTGCGTCTCTTGATTTTTTCCAGAATGCGCAAGCCTTCCTGAAGCCCTGGCCCCCGATATGAAGAACCCGACGAGCGGTTGGCCTTATCGTACGACGCCTTGAAAATCAACGGGGCATCCAGATCGGCGGCGATGGCGGCGAGGAGTTCCGCCATGTTGGCGGCATGAGATTCGCTCTCAATCACGCACGGCCCCGCGATAATAAACAGCGGCGCGTCCGCTCCGACACGGACTTTACCGATGGAGAAACCGTGCATGGGTTCGGGTGAAAAGCTCATAGTTCCAGCCGGTGCAATAGCGTATGCGGCTTCGCCAGTGTTTTCAACTTTGAACCCCGGGGGAACGACCCGCGATATGGTCAGCGGCCAAAGCCGTTCACTCTAAAAGTTGAACCTGCATACTATCGCATATCCGGCTAATGGGCCTGTTTGCAAATTGCACGTTCGCCCTTCCGCCGATACAACACGCTTTCATGAACTCCACGGCTGCGAGTGAAACCAATGGCTTCGATCAAAAGTCACGATTGGACGCCGGTACGGGTGGCTGCTAGCCTGTCCTCATGTATACGCTCATATCAACCATGGACGGCGACACTACGCTGCACGAACTCGCCGACAAACGAACTCTTGGGGAAGAAGGGCTCAACGATAGCTTGGACCACATGGCCCAGTTCCTGACAGTTCTCATCAAATGCGGCTCATGTTCCTTTTATACGGCGGAAAATGACGGCTTGATTATGGAAATCAAGCTTGCGGAAACATCGTGGATTCACTGAGCCGGATCGGCGTTTCCGCCAGTCCAAATAGCGCATAACGAAGGGCAGTCAGGCGATCGATTGTCTCAGTGGGTCATGGCGTAGACCACGTAGTTCACACCGATGCGAATGCCCAAGTCGGAGAATTTCTCGGGGTAGCGCGGATCGTCCTGCCATTCCCAGGAATCGCCGATATCTGAATTATACGAAATGGCCACCATGATCCGTCCTTTGTCGTCGTATATGGCCCGCCAGTGCGCGCCCTTGCCGCCATTCTTGTAGCCAAGGGCCAGGTGCGCCGCACCCGGAATTTGGTAGCGGTCATCCAAATCGAACAGGGTGTGAAAAATCGGATCGTCGTTTGGGATGTCGACAATCGGACGATCCGGAAAAACGAGCTTGATTCTCTGTTCGAACATCTGCCACTCGAAGGTTCCGTGGAAATCGTCCGCCATGAAAAATCCTCCGCGCAGCAGGTAATTGCGAAGAATCTTGGCCTCGGCGGGCGTCAAGCCCCATTCACCCACCTGCACGGCGTAAAGCCAGGGCCAGTTGTACACTTCGCCTCCATCTTCCAGCATGACCGGCTGTTCAACGGATCGCGCGTCAATTCGCGTCAAGCGCCGAACCGACCGGGAAAACGCCCGATCCGCGCGTGGATAATCCTGCGTCCATAGCGAGAGCCCCTGGCGCCAATCTCCATCGAACCGGCCGCGGTATCCGTCATTGGGACCCGGAGGATACATCAGGCGCGCGAAGGCCCACTCGCCCTGCTTTTGCCAGTCCGGCGGCACGGGAATCGACTCGCCATATTCAACCGAGGGATATTCGCGGAAAGGCCGCTGAAAAGCACAGAGCGCACCGGCAAGGAAAATTGCGCCGAACAATAGCCACGCAGCCTTTGTGATCCTCATTGCTTACTCCCTTCCCCCCAGCATAGCACGGTGCGCGAGAGCTACTACCGGCCGTGAAATGGCCGTGAAATAGCCATGAATGGCCATGAATGGGACGATCAAGTCCAAGACTTCGTTGCCGGGCCAGACTGTCCCTGCGGCCTGGAATTGGAAGCCGTGGCCGTCCGGCAAGCTCAGCGAGCCATCCGTTTTCACCAGCCACCAGTCTGCTAAACTCTGCCCCCGATTGTCACAGGGGCATTTCTTGACTCTCCCACGCTCGATTGGCCGATTGGCAATGACCGGACTCGTCTTGAACGGGATCATCGGCAGCGGTATTTTCGGCGTGCCTCCGGAGCTGATCCGGCTCTTGGGCCGCGCAAGCCCGCTTTCCATGATTGTGGGCGCCTTGGCGATCGGCACAATCGTCGCCTCGGTTGCGGAAGTCGCCTCGCAGTTTTCAGAAGAGGGAGGAGCGTATCTTTACGTCCGCACTGCTTTCGGACGCTTTGCGGGGCTCCAAGTTGGAGAAAGCCGCCTCAGCCCCTGCGCCAATTCATTCCACGAAGCATCGCTTGCCCTCCGATTTTTCCGTACTAAGATGACTCTAGCGAAGGTTTTGGCTCAGTCTGGTACGAGTTCGACCGCCAGGATGGAGCACCGCGGATGATTCGGTATTCGCCCCTTCGTAAGCAGAGGCCAAATTTGTGACGGAAGCAGCCACAGACGCTCTCGGCTATCAGCCTGTGCGAGCGGCGCGCGGCACGGCCATTTCCTGCAAAGGCTGGCAGCAGGAAGCGGCGTTACGCATGTTGATGAACAACCTGGACCCCGAAGTGGCGGAGAAGCCGGAAGACTTGGTCGTCTATGGCGGGCGCGGCAAAGCGGCGCGCAACTGGAAGTGCTTCCACGCCATCGTTGCATCGCTCAGAGCGCTCGCAAACGATGAAACGCTGCTCGTGCAATCGGGCAAACCGGTGGGGATCTTTCGCACGCATTCCTACGCCCCTCGCGTTCTGATCGCCAATTCGAACCTCGTGGGCCATTGGAACGATTGGGAGCATTTCGACGAACTCGACCGCGCGGGGCTGATGATGTACGGCCAGATGACTGCCGGGAGCTGGATCTATATCGGCACACAGGGGATTCTCCAGGGAACCTATGAGACGTTTGCTGCCGCGGCACGAAAACATTTTCAGGGCGATCTTGCCGGGAAACTGATCGCCAGCGGCGGCATGGGCGGAATGGGTGGGGCGCAGCCTCTGGCCGCGACATTGAATGGCGCGGCGTTCCTCGGCATCGATGTCGATCCGGAGCGCATCAAGCGGCGCGTTAAGACCGGCTATTGCGACGTGATGGTAAATGACCTCGACGAAGCCCTGCGCATCCTGAAGAATGCCGTTCGCAAGCGGGAAGCCACGTCCGTGGGACTGATCGGAAATTGCGCGGACGTTGTTCCCGAGCTGGCGCGGCGCGGAGTGGTGCCCGACCTGCTTACCGACCAGACGAGCGCGCATGATCCTCTGGGCGGTTATATTCCGCAAGGGTTCGACGTCGCGCAGGCCGCCGAGCTCCGCAAGAGCGATCCGAGCGGATATCGCAAGCGCGCCATGGAATCCATTGCGAAGCACGTGGAAGGCATGTTGGCGCTCCAGAAGCTTGGGTCCGTGACGTTTGACTACGGCAACAATATTCGAACCTTTGCGTTCAAGCAGGGCGTGACGAATGCCTATGATTTTCCGGGCTTCGTGCCTGAATATATCCGCCCGCTCTTCTGCGAGGGGCGAGGCCCCTTCCGCTGGGTGGCGCTTTCGGGCGAGCCTTCGGACATCCACCGTACCGACAAGCTTGTGCTGGAAATGTTTCCTCGGGACCAAGTTCTGTCTCGGTGGATACAGCTCGCGCGGAAGCGAGTGCGTTTTCAGGGATTGCCAGCGCGCATTTGCTGGCTGGGCTACGGCGAGCGCGACAGGTTCGCGCTGGCGCTCAACGATCTGGTGGCTCGCGGCGAATTGAAGGCGCCGATCGTCATTGGCCGCGACCATCTCGATTGCGGCTCGGTCGCCTCTCCTTACCGTGAAACGGAAAAAATGCGCGACGGCTCGGACGCGGTGGCCGACTGGGCGCTCCTCAATGCCCTGCTCAATACGGCGAGCGGTGCTAGCTGGGTTTCGATCCACAATGGTGGAGGCGTTGGCATCGGGTACGCCCAACATGCCGGGCAGGTCATCGTCGCCGATGGCACAAAAGAAATGGCCGAACGCATCGAACGCGTCCTGACCGCCGACCCCGGCATCGGCATCGCCCGCCATGCCGACGCGGGCTATCCTGACGCCATCGCCTTTGCCCGCAAGGCCGGAGTCAAAATTCCCATGCTTGACGGCCCAAGCGAGGCCGGTGACACTCGGGCAAAGCCATGATCTCTCTTGCGCCTGCGGCAGTCTCAGCAAAACAAGATTTCGCAATGCTGGTGTTTTGCAGGTCGAAACATTAGGGATCGGCCTATCGACGTGCCTGATTGGCTCATTACCGGGTGCTCCGAGCTCTTAACCCTCCGGGGGCCCGTGCCACGCCGTGGCCGAGCGCTCGAGAATCTTGGCATCGTTCCTGATGGCGCACTCCTCATCCACAATGACCGCATCGCTGCCGTGGGTTCCCGGCGACAAGTGGAACGCCTTCGCGGTGCGCGCGGCGCGGAAAAGCTGGACCTCGGCGGCCGCGTCGTGCTGCCGGGATTCGTCGATTCGCACACGCATCTTGTGTTCCCCGCAAGCCGCGTCGCTGAATATGAGCAGCGCATTCGAGGTGCGACGTACCAGCAGATTTCACGAGATGGTGGCGGGATACGCTCGACAGCCAATGCGCTGCGGCGCGCCTCCCCAAGAACGCTCAAAGACAAAGCCCTGCAATATCTGCGTGAGTTCGCCGTCCACGGGACAACGACGCTGGAAGCCAAGAGCGGCTACGGCCTGGACTGGAAGAACGAATTCAAAATTCTAAAAGTTCTTTACGACTTGCACCAGGACCAGCCGCTCGACATCGTGCGGACATTCCTCGGAGCACATGTCGTTCCTCCGGAATTCCGTCGCAAGCCCGGCGAATGGGTGAATCTCCTCGTGCAGCGGTGGATACCCACGGTAGCCACCTCTGGTCTGGCGAAATTTTGCGACGCCTTCTGCGATCGTGGAGCCTTCACGGTAGCCCAGACACGCAAAGTCCTCGCCGCGGGCCGCGCGTGCGGCTTGGTGCCGCGCATCCATGCCGAGCAAACGGCTCATACGGGAGCCGCGCGCCTGGCGGTTGAGTTACAAGCGGCCAGCGCCGACCATCTCGAAAAAATCGATCGGAGAGATATCACTGCGCTGGCAGACTCGAACGTAGTCTGCACGCTATTGCCCGGATGCAGCTTTCACCTTGGTCTGGCGCAGTACGCCCCCGCGCGCGAACTAATCTCCGCGGGGGCAATCGTTGCGCTCGCCACGGATTTCAATCCCGGAACCAGCCCCACAGTGAGCATGTCGATGATCTTTTCTCTAGCTTGCGCGCAGATGCGCATGACGCCCGCCGAGGCTATCTCGGCCGGGACGATCAATCCCGCCTATTCACTTCGCCGGCACCACCGCATCGGCTCGCTCGATGTTGGCAAGTATGCTGACCTCGCGGCGTTTGACGTGGCCGATTACCGCGAAATTCCGTACTATTTTGGAGTGAACCTCTGCAGCCTGACGATGAAACGCGGAATTGTGATCCACTCATCAAGAAAACCCTAGACGTATGAAGCGGCTCATCGAGTGCGTCCCGAATTTCTCCGAGGGCCGCGACGCGGCAAAAATCGATGCCATTGTGTCGGCAATGCGTGAAGTCTCGGGAGTGCTCCTGCTCGACCGCGAAAGCGATGCCGATCACAACCGAAGCGTGATTACGCTCGCAGGTGAACCCGAGGCGGTGGCCGAGGCGGCGTTGCGCGGCGTCGGTAAGGCCGCCGAATTGATCGACCTCACGCGGCATGCCGGAGCGCATCCGCGCATCGGCGCTACCGACGTGGTTCCGTTCATTCCAATCGAAGGCATAACGATTGACGACTGCGTCGCACTGGCCAAGACGGTGGGCCGCGAAATCTGGCAGCGATATCACATCCCCGTTTATTTTTATGAAGCGGCAGCGCAACGGCCGGAACGTGCGAACCTTGAAAACATTCGCAAGGGCCAATTCGAGGGCCTCCGCGAAGACGTGCTGCGCGACCCGGAACGCGCGCCGGATGTCGGCGGCCCGGGACTACATTCCACCGCGGGAGCCACGGTGATCGGCGCGCGCAAGTTCCTCATTGCTTATAACATCAACTTGAATGGCCCCCATCTGGAAGTCGCCAAGCGAATCGCGAAGGACATTCGCTTCTCGAACGGTGGCTTGCGCTACGTGAAAGCCATGGGCGTGGATGTGCGCTCGCGCAACCTCGCGCAGGTCTCGATCAATCTCACGGACTTCGAGCGGACGCCGATCCATCGCGTATTCGAAATGGTCAAGCGGGAGGCCGAACGCTACGGCGTATCCATCGCAGGCAGCGAAATTGTAGGGCTGATCCCGAAGCGGGCGATTGAGTTGACCGCGGATTTTTATCTGCAACTGGAAAACTTCTCTGCCGCTCAAGTGTTGGAGAACCGCATGGAGGCAGCCCTTAGTGGCGGCAGTGACATCCCGCAAGATCCCGGCCGGCTTACTGCGCTCGTCCAGCCGTTCCTGGATGCCGTGGCGCAGCCGACGGCCGCGCCCGGAGGCGGGTCCGTTGCAGCTTTGGCCGGCGCGCTGGGCGCCAGTCTTGGACAGATGGTGGCAATGCTATCATCTAGAAAGAATTCTCAGGCGGCATACGCTGAAGCCCTAAGAAAAGCCGCCACCGAATTTCAAGCTGCGTCGCGCGCCTTGACTGTGGCCATCGACCGCGACGCCGAATCGTTCGAATCCGTGATGACCGCGTACAAACTGCCACGGCAGACTCCTTCGGACCGGCGGCGGCGCGAAGAGGCCGTACAGCAGGCTCTGCAAGGCGCGGTGGAAGCCCCGCTTGCAGTGGGACGCGAGGCTGCGGAATTATTTGACCAGCTGGGGCAACTGGAAGCAGTGGCAAGCCCGTCTATGCTGTCAGATATCCGAGTGGGGCGGCTGATGGCCGCTGCCGCGGTTCGCGGAGCGCTCGAGAACGTGGCGATCAACCTTGCGTCGATCAGCGACGCCGCTTTCGCGGGGCGGGTGCAAGCGGAATCCCGTTCACTTGCCTCGCGGGTGGCTGAAAATCTTGTAAGCGCAAATCGGTAAGCCGGTTCGATAAGAACAATGGGCCAGGGCTCCGAGGGAGAAAACACGGTGAGACAATCCATTCGACGTTTCCTAGGAATCGGCATTTTGACCGTTGCGGCATTGCTCGTCAGCTTCGCGGCGGCGCCGGAACCAGGCTTTGCCGGCACGCTCAGCACGGCCGTAATCGGGATGTTTCCGCGGAACGTCGGCGAATTCGCGTACGCCGATTTGAAGTCGGCGCGGAAGCTGACCTGGTTCCCGCAGCTTCGCGAGCAGATTCTCCCTAGCCGCTTCCGCGATTTTGAAAAGTTCATGTCGTCCGCGGGGGCGGACCCGAATACGCAAGTGGACGAGCTTGCGTGGGGCGGAATTACGGCTGCAAATGGCAGCGGCGAAGATGTGGTCGGCGTTGCGCTGGGAGAATTCGATCCTTCTTCGGCAGAGGCGCATTTCAAGCAGCAGAAGCTTCCAACGTTCGACGTCCACGGTTATCATCTCTACGCCTTTGGCGGCGGGTCGGGAGGCGGAGACATTCTCTTCACATTCATCGACTCGAATACGGCTGCCTTTGGAAATCGGTCTGCGCTCGAAAAGCTGATCGATGTGCGCACGGGCGTTTCCGAGAGCTTGCTGACGAATGGCAAGCTCTTCCCGCTGATCACGGAAGCGAACGGCAACGGACTGATCTGGGCGGTTCTCGATCAAAAGTACACTCACCTCGCGGTGCAACAGCTACTCCCGCAAGCAAGCCAGTTCCCCCAGGCGGCTGTGATCGTCGATCGCCTGCAAGCCATGACGATTAATGTCGACGCCGATAGCGGAGTGGATGCTCACTTTCAGGCCGTCTGTCAGTCGACCGACGATGCAAACCTGCTTGGCGCGGCGCTGCAGGCGGGGCTGATGTACCGCCGCTATCAGGAAGCGCAGGGAGACCCTGCTCTGGCGAGCGCGCTGGATCAAGTTCGCGTGACGCCGGCCGGTGATCGCCTGAAAATCGACGCTCCCGTGAGTCAGGACCAGTTGCTTTCTCTCATTCGAACCGGCGCATTTGCCACACCGATGTGATGACTTGCGGAATTTCGGGGCAGGATCCGATCAGCGGACTAATCCATTAGCTTGGACTTCAACTTCCCGTATTTGGTCATGGTGATGCGGCAGCGGCCATCGCTCGTGTCGTATCGCACGCAATCGAAACCGGCCGCTTTCGGCAAAGCGCCCCTCGTTCGCGCGGGCCCAGCGGACGAATCGTCGCGCCTCGATCCAGAACAAGCGGGGATCGGCGGTTCGCCGGAATAATCGATCATCAGCACGATATGATCGGGGAAGCTCTCGACTACCATTTGAAGGGAAGGATTGGACCGTTCCTGGCCATGAATGAGCGCGAAAATCTCGCGGCAGGCATCGACTGCGGCAGCGGCGGATTCCTCTTGCTCCTGTTCGGAAAGCCCGGCGCGACTCGCTGAATGAGAAACGGCCACGCCCACCGCGACGATCAGGCGAGCATCGTCTTGCAATGCGCACTCGATCCTTTCAGGATTAGCTCTCATCTGGATCGGCGGCATGTATGTCGCAGGCCTCTCGACAATCCGGGCAGTAGTACAGGCCATCCACACACAATCGGACGTAATATTGAGACTGGCAGAAACAACAGTACTTATCGCATGTGCATTTCGATTCCGTCTTGTCGCATTGCGAGCAGATGATGGTTGTCACTCCCGGCTGTCCTTCCCTCGGAGCTTCTAATGCGCCTTAAAGCTATAGTAGGACAGGCTGGCGCGCTCCACAAGCAGCTTGGCGGTAGCGTTTGCTCTCACCGTCGCGGCCCTTCATATGATCCGAGAAAATCCCAATCCCAACACTAATTCGCCTTTCTTGACAGTCAAATTTGCGCGTGCTACGGTTTTTGATCTTCATGAGAAACTTTTCGTGACCACGCCCGCAACCGCTGAACTCCGCAAGACGGCTCTGAACGCAGCGCACCGCAGCTTGGGCGCCAAAATGGTCAACTTCGGCGGATGGGACATGGCGCTGGAATATTCCGGCATCCTTTCGGAACACGAAGCCGTCCGCACGCGCGCGGGCCTGTTCGACGTGAGTCATATGGGCGAGATTGAAATCCGCGGGCCGTCGGCGCTCGAATTGGTACAGTGGGTCACCTGCAATAACGCGGCGAAATTGGCCGTGGGTCAGGCCCAGTATTCCGGGTTGATGACGGACCATGGCACGTTCGTTGACGACTTACTCGTGCACAAATTCTCCGACACGCATTACCTGCTGTGCGTCAATGCGAGCAATCAGGACCGCGACTTCGACCACATCGACTCGCAAAACCAGTGCGGCGCGGAAATCGAGAATGCCGGATCGCGCTATTCGCAACTGGCGATTCAAGGCCCCCGCGCGAAGGAGATCCTGCAGCAACTCACGCCGGTGTCGCTCGATCCGATTCGCTACTACCATTTCACGTTTGGGAAGGTGCAAGGCGTCGATTGCCTCATCGCGCGGACGGGGTACACGGGTGAGGATGGCTTCGAGATCTATTTCGCGCCTGAATTTACCGAGGAACTGTGGGCAGCGCTGCTGCATGCGGGCAAATCGTTTGGCGTGGCTCCCTGCGGGCTCGGCGCCCGGAACACGCTCCGTCTGGAAGCCGCCATGTGCCTGTATGGACATGAGATCGACGAGAACACAACCCCTTGGGAAGCGGGACTCGGCTGGATTTGCAAACTGGATAAAGGCCGTTTCCTGGGGAGCGACTCGCTGGCCGAGCAGAAAAAGACAGGCATCCAGCGCAAGCTCATTGGTTTCGAAATGATGGATAAGCGAATCGGGCGCGACGGCTATTCGGTGCAGATGGCGGGGCGTGAGGTCGGCCGGGTGACAAGCGGCGGACCGGCGCCTTTTCTTAAGAAAAACATCGGTATGGCCTACGTTCCGCCTGAATCGAGCGCGCTGGGAACCGACCTTGCCATCTGCATTCGTGACCAGATGGCTCCGGCGCGCATTATCGCTCTGCCATTTTACAAGCGACCCCAGTAAAATCGAGAATCCGGGAGGGACCATGTACCCTGAGGGCTATCGCTATACGAAGGATCATGAATGGATCAAGGTCGAAGGATCGGCGGCCACCATTGGAATCACCGACTACGCGCAGCAAGAACTCGGCGATGTCGTCTTTGTCGAGTTACCCAAGGTTGGCGCGGAGATCAAAACCGGGCAATCGTTCGGAACGGTTGAATCCGTCAAGGCCGTCAGCGAAATCTACGCTCCCCTCTCCGGACAGATTACGGAAATTAATTCCGCGCTCTCGGATACGCCCGAAAAAATCAACCAGGATCCGCATGGATCGGCGTGGCTAGTGAAAGTCCTCATTGCCGATCCGAAAGAGGCCAACAGCCTGATGGACGCCGCAGCTTACCAAGCCCACATCGCCGCGCAAGCAAAGGGACACTCGTCCTGATGCGCTATCTCCCGAAAAGTCCATCCGAACGAAAGGAAATGCTGGAGGCGATGGGTGCCGCATCGATCGATGAGCTTTTCCAGTCCGTTCCTGAAAAATTTCGGTTGCAAGAACCGCTTCCCCTCCCCGGACCGTTGTCCGAAATGGAAATCATCCGGTATTTTCAGGAGCGCGCAGCCGAAAATGCTCGAGGCTACACCTCATTTCTCGGAGCGGGCGTCTACCAGCACGTGCGCTCGGTGGTGACCGACGCGCTCATCCAGCGCGGCGAATTTCTCACATCGTACACGCCGTATCAGGCGGAGATTTCGCAGGGCACTCTGACCGCTATCTTCGAGTTTCAGACCTTGATGAGCCAGCTCACGGGCCAGGAAGTTGCCAACGCCTCGATGTACGACGGCTCAACCGCGCTCACCGAGGCCGTATTGATGGCCGAGCGCCTCACCGGACGGCGCCGCGTGTTGGTCGCGCGCTCAGTGCATCCCGAATATCGTCAAGTTCTACGGACGTACGCAAAAAATCTTGGATTGGAAGTTGAGGAGATCGGCTACGGGAAGTCGGGCCAGTTGGACTCGACGGCGCTCGCAAAAGAGAGACTCGCGGACGCGGCCGCAGTCGTCGTGCAGTCTCCCAATTTCTTCGGCATACTTGAAGATGTGCCTGCTTTGGCGGACACAGCACACGAGGCCGGCGCGCTGCTCGTCACATGCATTGCCGAGGCAACCTCTCTCGGAATCGTCCGCCCGCCGGCCGAAGCCGATATTGTCGCACTGGAAGGGCAGGCTTTTGGCATCCCGCCAAGCTACGGCGGGCCGTTCATAGGCGTTATTGCCACGCGCGAGAAGTTCGTTCGTCAAATGCCGGGCCGTCTGGCGGGACAAACGACAGATGGCGAAGGCCGCCGCGGTTTCGTGCTTACCCTTGCCACGCGCGAACAGCATATCCGCCGCGAAAAGGCTACGTCGAACATCTGCACCAACGAAGCGCTCTATGCGCTCGCGGCCACCATCCATTTGTGCCTGCTCGGAAAAGAAGGCTTGCGCGAGTTGGCGTTGCAGAATCTGGCGAAAGCGCGCTTTGCGCAGGCCGAACTTGAAAAAATCCCCGGCGTTCGCCGCGTGTTTTCCGGCCGGACTTTCAACGAGTTCGTGCTCGAATTTCCACGTTCCGTCAAATTGATCAACGCCGCGCTTTTGCGCGAAAAAATCGTCGGGCCTTTCGTTCTTGGTACTCATTATCCGGAGCTGACGAAGCGCGGCTTGGTGTGCGTCACTGAAACAATGCCGCGCGGTGAAATCGAGCGCCTGGCTGCCGCCATCGGGCGCATTCTCCAAACCCCACTTTGAGGAGGCGTCCATTTTGATTTCGAAGCCCGCTAATACCGACGATGTCGCGGCCACCGTTCGCAAGGCCGGGCGGCACGTCAATCAAAACGAAGGGCTGATTTTTGAGAAGTCGGCGCCTGGGAAGCGGGGAATGGAACTTCCGCCCTTGGACGTCCCGGCGGTCGATCCCGACGAGGCGCTCGGCAACCACCTAACGCGCGAGGCGATCCAAGGCTTTCCCGAGGTGAGCGAAATCGAGGTGATCCGGCATTTCACCCGCCTTTCGACGTGGAACTATGCGATCGATTTGGGGATGTATCCGCTGGGGTCCTGCACGATGAAGTACAACCCGCGCGTGAACGAATATGTGGCGCGGCTGGACGGGCTCGCCACCGAGCATCCCCAGCAGCCGGCGGAACTCTCCCAGGGATGCCTGAGGATTCTTTACGACCTTCAGAAATGCCTGCTCGCAATCACGGGGATGGACGCCGCCACGCTCCAACCGGTCGCCGGCGCTCAGGGGGAGCTGGCCGGGCTGCTGATGATTCGCGCTTACCTTGAAAGCCAGGGGAACCCGCGCAAAAAAGTTCTCATCCCGGATTCCGCCCACGGAACGAATCCCGCCTCGGTCGTAATTGCCGGATACGAAGTGCAGAACATCAAGTCGAATGCCCGCGGCCAAATTGATACGGACCATTTGCGCGAATTTACGACGGGAGACGTCGCCGCGCTGATGGTGACGAACCCGAGCACGCTCGGGGTCTTCGAGGAACGCATCGCGGAGATCGCAGGAATACTGCATGAGCGTGGAGCGCTGCTTTACATGGACGGCGCGAACATGAACGCGCTGGCGGGCGTAGCGCGCCCGGGCGATTTCGGCGTAGACGTATTGCATCTGAATCTGCACAAGACATTCTCGACTCCCCACGGCGGTGGCGGGCCGGGTGCGGGCCCCGTGATGGTGAAAAAAATCCTGGAGCCCTTCCTGCCGGTGCCTACCGTCGTTCAGAAAGAAGATGGCCGGTATGGGCTCGATCACAATCGGCCGAAGTCCATTGGCCGCGTGCGCGCCTATTGCGGGAATTTCGGCGTGCTGCTCAGAGCGCTCGCTTATACGCTCGCCTATGGACCTGGCATCCGGCAGGCGACCGAGGACGCGGTGCTCAATGCAAATTACATTCGCGGGAAACTCGAGGACGTTTTCGATCTGCCCTATAATTTGCCGTCGATGCACGAGGTCGTGTTCAGCGACGCTCGGCAGAAGAAAAACGGCGTGAACACGATGGATATCGCCAAACGCCTGATCGACTACGGCTTCCATCCCTATACCACGGCGTTTCCCCTCATCGTTCCTGGCGCCATGATGATCGAGCCCACCGAATCGGAATCGAAAGAGGAATGCGATCTGTTCATCGAGGCAATGCGCTCCATTGCATTCGAGGCGGACACCAATCCCGAAATCGTGAAGACCGCCCCCCACTCGACGCGCGTGGCGCGGCTCGACGAAGTGGCCGCGGCGCGTAAACCGATCCTTCGCTGGAAACTGGAGTAACCCGGCTGGACCTTTGCCGGGAATGCACTCCGGCTCATCCGATTATTTTTTTTGTGAAGGAACAGTTCACTGGGGCTTGCCTTGAGGAGCTTCACGAGCCGAAGAATGCGGAGCATGCGCAATGGACCTTTGCGCACGCCCCGACTCTAGCGGTCCTCGGAGGAGGAATCTGGGAAAGGGGTCTATCTTTTTTCGTTTTTGGCCCTCTCCGCCGGTATCCGGTTCATGGGTGCCGGTGAAACTCTCGAACTTGCCTTGGTTTCCGCAACCGCCGTTGCCGGCTTCGGGTACGAGAACTCGCGCCCATCGGAGATGGCTGCGGCGGCATCGTGGGCCGCGTCGGGAGGCGGAGCGCTCACGGGCAGCAGAGCTCCCTCGGCTTCCTTCAGAAACGTCAAGTTGTTCTCCTCCGCGTTCCAGTCGATCGATATCACGTCGCCCAGGCAGACCTGCTCGGTCGC
>DATLST010000237.1:0-4741 GCA_035534055.1 Candidatus Acidiferrales bacterium
AGCCGTGCGGCTTGACGTTTGATATACCAGCGCGGCATGCCAGTCAGCCGAATCATTTGGTTGAGCACTTGGAAGCGACGATTCAGTCCCCCAAAATAGTGTGCTCTCAGATAAGCATCGTATTCTGTCCGCCATGCGTACTTCGGCTTGGAACGCCGATCACGCTGTTCGCGGCACTCTGAAGAGTATTGCGCCAAGTCCGTGGGCTGAGCTTGCTGCTGTCTTTCCTCGAGGGGTTCAACACAGATTACGGCCTTCATACATCCTCTCTAAGTCTTGCTGGTGGATTGAGCTGGCGATTGCAACAGACGAGGAAGAGTTCTTGGCGAGAGACCAGGATGGATCTCGACTAGGCGGGCAAACATACCGACATCATTTCTGCGGTCCGCTGCGACGATTACAACTCAAGGCGAAAATGACTGTTGAGCGCGAGACCCCGTGCCGCTTTTCAGCAAGGAAGAATCCGAGCTTCGCTCAAACAGGAACGGGGAAAACTGCTGTCGTGACCGCCTGAAGAGTGTGTAAGTCAGCAGCCACTTTCTTGGCAGCACGTTTGATATATGATTACGCGGCACGTGGATAGTTTCCATATACGCCGCAATCCGCCCAGAATCGATGTCAAGTGCGGAAATCACTCCTACAAGCCGACTTCCCGTTCCTAATCCGGTCAACTTCCGTCTGAAACTAAGCCAGTGGCGCGGTGGACGGCGCCGCGTATTACTGGTAGAGGTTTGGTCTCAACCGAGCCAATAAGTATCGGGTAGGAACTCGCTAAAGCAGCATGATGGGCCGTGCTAAGCTAGAAAGCACTTCTACCAAGGACTCGATGGCGCAACCATTTCAGACGACGTTCATTCTGTTTGTGGACATGCTCGGCTTTGCGGCTCTCGTCGAAAAGGAAGGTGATGAGCTCACCGAGCTAAGCCCGATCTTTACTGGAGTTGAACTGTATTCCCCATCTCCTGCGGAAAGCCTGCTCGGATACAGGTTTATCAATTTTCATCGTTGCCTCAACCAAGCGCGTGTGCGCCTCCAGGAAATGGGAGAAGGCACAGCAATAGTGTTTTCCGACTCGGCGTTCTTCCGAGTAGACAGTCTCGATAATGCGATTCATCTCGCGCGCACGCTCATGTTCGAACTGGTCACGAGCGAGACGCCCGCCCGCATGGGGCTTGCCCGCGGCTCGTACCGCATGCTGCGATTTCTCACGGACTCATCCGCACACGTGTCCTTTCACATGTCGCAGTTCCTGGGAACCGGTGTCGTTCGTGCGTACGAGACCGAACGCTGCGGCGTCCCCGGCCTGAGAATCCTGTTGCACCCAGATCTCGAGCCATTGCTGGATAAGGACGCCCTGCGAATCATTCCCGTTAAGCCAAGCGAGAAAATGCGACTAAGCGTCCAATCTGAAGTCAACTATCTAGATGCAACAGATGATCACTCGGGTAAAGACTTCGACGATTGCATTCAGTTCGACTGCTTGCGATCGATGACCGGCTTGACGGATGAACCTTTTCAATATCACTACATTCAGACATTCAACGCCTGGAACATTATGCGCGCACAGATCGGACGTGCCCCGTACCCATGGGAGAAATTCTTGGATCGTGACGAATACGATTACACACATGGAATACGTGAGCGGCCCTCCACCAGTTCCTGAAGTGCCGACGGCTTCCAATGATCGCGACCGCTGCGGCTGACGGCCAATGCTTTTAGGGCTACAAAAGGGTTGGTGCAAAGGTCCAATTATGTCGGTCGCGGATCACGGGGCAGTCGAAAGTTAACCGCCCACAAGCCGACTTGCGGGGGAGTAATCTCCCCGAATGCCGTATCTTGGGAGTTTCCGAGGCCAGACAGTTCTGCGAGCCGGCAATTAGGTTTGCAGGTGGGCCATTTCCGCGCGGCCAATGCTCCGGCCAGCGCGGCCAATCCCTTGAAAGCGTCGTGTCGTCGATCCATTTGTGAATCGAAACGAGCTGTCTCGACATGGCGTTATGCCTCGCTAGTTGTTAGGCTGTGGTTATGGGAAAGCGGACTCAGAAGTTGCTGGTTTACCTTGACCAGAACTTCCTCAGCGATATGTCGAAAGCGGACGTCAATGAGAAGGTGCGCCCGGAGTTCAAGGAAATCTACGAACTCCTTCACCAGGGATTCGTGGATGAAAAGCTCGTTGTGCCCGGTTCATTGCTACACGACATTGAATCTAGCCTCGCACCGCATCTGAAGGAACGGATCGTCACTTATCAGCACTATTTGGGGCAGGTGCGTCTCTATCGTCCGGACGAAATCAGGGACAAGCAAACCTCTGCAGCGCTCGACCGCTTCATGGGCCGTACTCCTAAAGACCCCCTCCAACCCGACGCCGCGTTTCTGGACCACCCGGATCAGCGTGTTGAGCGTTTCGACATTAGCGTTGATTCGCACCTGGAAAGGCACAACTTCAGGCAGAGCCGGGACACGACGGCAAATGAACTAGAAAAATTGCGTCAGCGACTCTTACAAGGCAAGGTCACATATGACCAGCAGCTAAAGATCGAGCAAGAAACGCAGCGAGACCAATTCGTTCAAACCTATTGTAGATTTTGTGGACCGGTTTCTGAGGAGAAGCGAAAGGAGCTAACGGCTTTCACGGAAAGCTCCGATTTTACAAGCATTCCGCTTCTCAGGATCGAGGCTCAGCTCCTTGCCTCTATCCTGACCCGCAAACCGGGCAGGCGGATCGAACCCAGCGACGGGACCGACATCGATGCACTCAGCGCCTATGCACCATACATGGATGTGGTCTGCACGGACGCATTCATGGCGGATCAGTTGCGGGGCATCGCCAAGGAATATGGCATCAAGCTGTTCCACGCGAAAACTAGTAGCCTGCGCGAGCTGAAGGCATTTCTGGAAAGCCATCTGAGCGGCGCTCCGCCCATCCGGTGTCCCTCGATGACGGCATTCGTCTTGCCGCCAAAGGAGCGGCGGGATGAGTCCTTTCAATTCTTCTATCGACTCGGCTCCGCGCTGCGGGCAATGGGCATTAACGAATACGGGGAACTCTACGCCTTCGACGACGGGGCCATGCCGAAATATGAATTGCCGCAGCTACCAGGAGCACCAGTTCCTTTTTACGGGCTGCAGGATGTCACGAGAATCGAGCTTCCCCACGGAGCGACCGGAGATGAAATCCTTGATATTTGCCGCGAACGCTGCCGTTCTGATCATTTCATCCTCATTGACGAGTACAAAGAAATCCCAGATACGTTCATGTTGGGCGCGGCGATGTGCGCGGAGGGCAATATGGATTCCACGCATGGCTACCGCATTTTCAGGAAGCACCGCTGAGAGGCCCGCTTAAGAACCGCTTGCCGCTTGGTCGGATTACTCCCGACAAACGCGCAAGTGTCCACAAACAGGATTATTCCCGGAAGCTACCTTGGGGAGGATTGGTACGGCTACGACAGAAGGAAATATCTGGAGGTGCCGTGCTAGGCATTGCAGCCATGCAGTTGGCCGCTCGGGCCGCCCACTATGCGGCCCGATGCGCCCAGAACGAACCCAGCTTCGGCTTTCCGCCAGTTAACCTTGAGGTCGGGCAGAGCCAGCAGTTGCAAGCTCGAGGAATGAGCCCAGGCTTGCGGTTGCCTTAAACTGCGGGATCGGTTCGAGATCCTTGAATGCGCTCGTGAACGCGTTGGACAAGCTCCACAACGTTCGCGGAGCGAACTCCTCGACCGTCGGATTGAAATACTGGTCGTGAACCCGGCGCGTCAAGTGCTTCGGCACATCGAGTTCGCCTTCGACGAATGCCCGGTAGATAATCAACTTCGCCGTTTCGTCGGTGAGACACGATTGCTTCCATGCCTCGACTTGCTTCCGCATGGGTTCGAAGTTCCGCTGCATGCGGTCCACGCCGATCGAGAGGATGTCCACAAGGTTGACGCGTTTCGTATGCTTCGCGAGTACAGGCGTGAAATCTCCCTGAAACGCCATGTTGTCGCACACAAACACGCGGTAGCCCACGGTGAGAGCCAGTCGCATGGACTTGTCGTTGGAATTCCGAACGCCGATCGAGAAGCGGCATCCGTCGAAGGTTGTTTCAAGGTCCAGGACCCCAAACATCTTCATGCCGTCGCCGGAAACTGCATATTCTTCCCGCACAACCGAGATCTGCCGGAAGCTCAAGGTTTCGACCAGCGCCCCGACGATCTCGAAGTGCGGAAGTGGTTGATGGGTTGTGCTCCCTGCGGGTGTCGGAATCACTTTCAATTCCTCCCGCGTGATCTTCGAACTTCCGAAGTGAGTCATGAGTTGAGACTGCTGCATATGCGTAATTCTCCTTTCAAAGCGTTGAATCTACTCAGAAGTCCGAGACTGTGGCGTAATCCACGGACCAGACTTCCCGAGTTCCTTTTGTCGGCTGGGCAAATGACTCAACCAACTAATGTGGGCGGTGATGGCCGACTACGGAATTCCAGCCGGCGACAAGCTGGCGACAATCGTGGGGATTCATTCACGTCGTTGCGTGGGAAAAACGACTGGGATGCAAACGCATCCCGAACTAGGCTGTGCAATCAATGTGACTTTGTGCTGGTCGGGGAAATATCTGGACAGGAGAGAAATGCTCGGTCGGCGTCGAGTTGGGAGAGATCACACCATACGACTGATGGGAATGGTCAACTCAGAATTGAGTCGTCTTCGTTAGCTTCTGTCCGTACATCCACGGTTCCGGATTAATCCTCATTGCCCAGTC
>DATLST010000238.1:0-5811 GCA_035534055.1 Candidatus Acidiferrales bacterium
TCGGCCGCGCAGAGCACGGCGTGCCCGAGCCCCAGCGCCTCGCTTTGCCGCGTGTAACTGAAGTGAAGCCCGCCGTTGATCCCGCGCACCATCTCCGCCTGGTGCGGCTTGCCGCGCTCCTTGAGAAATTGTTCGAGTTCGGGAGCCGAGTCGAAATGATCCTCGATCGCGTTCTTGCGGCGTCCCGTCACAAAAATGATGTTTTCAATTCCCGATTCGATGCATTCCTCGACCGCGTATTGGATCAGCGGCTTGTCCACGATGGGCAGCATTTCCTTGGGCATCGCTTTTGTCGCCGGCAGGAATCGCGTCCCAAGCCCCGCCACCGGCATCACCGCTTTGCGGACTCGCTTTGTTTTTCCGCTCATGGATTCTTTGTGGATGCCTTTCCCTGGCGATCGCCATCGGCGGGGAAGCCCGTTAAATCCTGCTTCGCAGCGTCCCTGGGCTTCAGTCCCGATCTAAGCTGTGGGCCTTTCAATGCAAGCCTTTTCAACCGCCTGGCAGCCGCTGCTTATCTGCAATGTGGTTGAGACGGAGCAGCCGTCCGAGTCGTCACCACGCGAAAACCGCTTGCCCTCTCATGCTAGCATAAGATTTGGAGTTCAATTTGACGCGTCATACAGACGGATAAGTGATCTCGCAGGAAAAACTGATTCTCGGCATCGAATCCTCCTGCGACGAGACGGCCGCCGCAGTCGTTGCAAGCGGCTGCCGCATCCTTTCGAGCATTGTCGCTTCGCAGACGGCCATTCACCAGAAGTATGGCGGCGTTGTTCCCGAGCTCGCCTCGCGCGAACATCTGCGCCGGATCGTGCCCGTGGTGCGCGAAGCGGTCGAGCAGGCGGGCGTCACGTTGCCGGATGTGGACGCGATCGCCGTGACCAACGGACCGGGACTGATCGGCGCGCTTCTGGTGGGCGTCACCTATGCCAAAGCGCTGGCCATCGCGCTGCGCAAGCCGCTCATTGCCGTGAACCACCTCGAAGGCCACGTCCATGCTGTTTTCCTCGAGGCGCATGTGGCCCGGCGAAAGCCCGTTTTGCCCGCAGTGTGCCTGATTGTCTCGGGCGGCCACACCATGATTTATCACGTGACATCGAACGCGGCCAACGGCAGCTGCCGTTACTCCTACTTCCGCATCGGCGGCACGCGCGACGATGCCGCCGGCGAAGCCTACGACAAAGTCGCGCGGATGTTGGCCCTTGGTTATCCGGGCGGGCCGGTGATCGACCAGCTCGCTGCCTTCGGCAATCCCGAAGCCATCCGTTTCGGCCAGCCCAAAATGAAAGGGAATTCGTACGATTTCAGCTTCAGCGGGATTAAGACCGCGCTGCTCTATCATCTGCGGCGTAATCCGCAGCTCCAGCCGGAGATTGAAATCCGCCAGCAGGCTCTTGCTCGCGGCGACCGCGACGCCGCTTCCTTACGCGCCTATACCGGCCCCGAGACTCTGGACTTGATCGCGAGTTTTCAACGCTCCGTCGTAATCGACTTGGTCACGCGCACGCTCGCGGCCGCCGCGCAGCACGACGCGCGCACCATTCTGGTCTCTGGTGGCGTCGCGGCGAACGGCGAACTTCGCCGAACCTTCGAATCCGAAGCCTCGCGTCGCGGGCTCGAGGTCTATTTCCCGAGTCGCGCTCTCTCGACCGACAATGCCGCTATGATCGCTGCCGCCGGCTACCCCCGCTTCCTTGCGGGGGAGCATGCGGACTCGTCGCTCAACGCCGAAGCCAACCTTCCCCTCGCATAACGCGCCAAAATTGGCATTTTTGGGTCAGATAGACGGCTTTTAACGCGCTGAAATGGTCAGTTAAGCGCAGAAAATGGACCGTCTCGGGGAGTTTTGCCCCGCAGAACGGGAGCAATCGGTTCTAATCGGTTGACGGATTTCTTCGCTTCCGCGCATTCTCTGCGACCTATATTGTCCCTATGACTTAAGTCACAGCATAGCTCGCCGCCATGGCGTAAATTGTCGGTAGATACAGCTGTCGGAATTTATCGAGGAGAAATGCCCGCAATGAAAAAACATGATCTAAACAAGCTCATCGAATTCGACGATAAGAAATTCAACCCGAAGGTCCTGGCGAATGAACCTGGCTATCGCATGGTGCTGCTAAGCATGCGCGCGGGACAATCCATTCCAGAGCACGCGAACCCAGGAATCGTCACCGTCCATTGCATCCTTGGCCATATCACGTTTTACGAGAGGTCTGTGCCTTGTGATCTGCGTGCCGGAGAGGTTCTCAGTATTGAGGCCGGTGCGCCGCATCGAGTCGAAGCACATGAGGACTCGGCTCTTTTCGTTATCGCCACCGGAAAAGCAGATACTCCCAAGAAGGAACCCGAAGAACTTGATCTGCGCGATGTTCCACGACCCCAGCGCCACCCGCTCGTATTTGCAAAGCTGGATGCCCTGGCTGTCGGCGAATCCTTCGTGCTCGTCAATGACCACGATCCGGTGCCACTGAGCAGGCAAATAGAGGATCTGCGGCCGGGGCAGGCGGCTTGGGAGTATATTCAGCGCGGACCAGATATTTTCCGCATTTGCATCCGGCGGACGGCGCCTTCCAACGCCTCGGCCTCCAATCGATTGGAGGTCCGGAACTAAACCTCAATAATGGTAATGGTGACGCTTGGAGTTTTATTCCGGGATTTCGGCTTCCAGCCGCTTCCGCCGCATCGTCCAGGAACACGAGAGTGTTAGAATCACAGTGAGACGTAATGGGGAGCTCTCAAATGGAAACGGCGGCGGCAATCCTAGTACAGGCTCTTTTTGCCAGTAGCGATGAGCTGCGAAGGCAGCTCAATATGGCGGTTGATCCAACGACGACGAACCCGCAAGCGGCAGCCACATTTCTGAAGCCGTGGTATCAAGCGGTGCTTATGATGGTCAAGAGCGCGGAGCACTTCGACCAATCAGCGACTTCCCACCCGGCTGGTTTCTAGCCGTCCCCCACGTATCCGGCTCCTGGCGAATCACGCGGCCATTGCTCGCCCTGCCTCTCGAGCGGCTGCTGTCAATCGGCTTAAAATTTACTCTGGGCCGGGAATGAGAAACGCACGGCGACGCTCGGTGATCGTGCAAAAAATCATGCCGGATTACGGATGGCGATGGAGGACGTGCGTGGCAATGTCCGGCCAGAACTCACGAAACGCATTGGTGCTGGCATCGCGCAAGATGGCGTAACCATACTTTTCGGCGATGGCGCTGACGGTGTGGTCCTTGCTGGGATAGTAGGCCGTGGATATGCCCTGGGCCATGACGCGGCCCAATAGCTCGGAAACATTGAAGGTGTCGTGACCGTTATAATCAGGTGTGATGGCCACGCGAGAGACGGCATAGACGGCGCGTTTCCAGATGCGGCCTTCCCCCTTGGCATAGTAACGCTCATCCTGATGGAAAACGGTGGGTAAGGCGAAGGTAACCAGATAATTGCCGTCGGTCTTATCCACAAAGCCACGCCAGTAATACCTTCCGAAGCCAGGCACACCTTTCCCGAGTTGAGGGTGCGTATTGCTCCCCTCGGCGATCATCGAGGTAAGTCCCACAAAGATGAACGAGGAATAGTCGAAACTATTTTTAGTGGCGATCCAGAAAGCTTGCTTGGGAGTGGGCGGCGGCGGGATCGCTCCGGCGCTGACGGCACGGTAATTGGGCATAATTCCGAGGATGCGTTTGGGCTGTTGCTTGGAAACCGGGATGGCTTGGCCAGATGGGCCGGCATTCGAAGGGTTCTGATCGGCATCGGCCGAAACTCCAGACGAGTCCGCGGGCTGGGACTGCGGCGGATTGCCAGGCGTGTCCTGCGGGTTTAGGGATGCGGCTTCCTTCGATTCGATCGCTGACGGCGATGCTGCATGAAAAGTATCCTGCTGGGCGAATGCACAGGCGGCAAACAGAATGAGTGCGATGGGAATAAAACGACGCAAAAAAGTAGCCTCCACAGTTCGGATCTATGATCTTGCTTTCAATTTCGCTTACCGGCAACTGCCATTGGAAGTATATCCGGATTAGGCCGAATCGAATGCTCCCAAAGACGGAAGAGCAGCACAGAATGGAACGTAACTACGGCGAAGAGGACTCGGGGGACGCGACTTGGGCGGCCCAATCTTCCCATGCGCGTTCGAGGGCGAAGGGCGCCTATCTCTAAATTAACGAACTAAAAACCGGGAGTGTTCATTTTAGAACAGTTTTTCCCTCTAGCTGTTGGTGACAATTCATTCATGTTTTGAGGGACGAGTCATGATTCAGAACCACGGATTGCTGCAATTATCGCCACAGATTCAATATCCTGGTCTGGAGACGACACATGAAGCGAGACATTCTGCGCTGCGCGCTTGGGAGCAGTCTAGTTCTTCTGGGGTTTTTGCTGAGTTTGTGTCCCGACACACAAGCGGTGCCAAGCTTCAGCCGGCAAACCGGACTGAAATGCAACGTATGTCACAGCAACCCGCCCGAGCTAACCGCGTTCGGGCGCAAATTTAAGCTTGAGGGCTACACGCTAACGGACAAAAAGGCGGACACCACCATCGACGATAAGGACTTGAAAATCGACCGGTACTTTCCGATATCGGCCATGCTTCTTCTCGGCGACACTGCCACGGATAAAGCCGTTCCCGGCACACAGGACAGCAATGCCGGGTTTCCTCAGCAGCTTAGTCTCTTCCTGGCAGGTGAGATTTCGCCCCACCTTGGGGGGATGGTCCAGGGAACCTATGACCATCAGTCAGATCATTTCACGCTGGATAATACGGACATCCGTTATGCCAAGCACACTACTTTGGGCTCGAAGGACTTGCTATACGGGCTTACGCTGAACAACAACCCGACGGTTGAGGATGTCTGGAACAGTACACCGGCCTGGGGCTATCCGTGGATATCCTCCGGGAGCGCTCCCACACCAGGCGCTCAGCCACTTATCGACGGTGGGCTCGCGCAGGATGTTGCGGGCGTGGGCGCATACACCATGTGGAATGACCATTTGTATGCAGATGTCACCGTCTATCGCTCAGAGCATGCCGGGGGGGCGCAGCCCCTGACGGGCACGGGTTTTGCAATCAACATTCATGGGGTTGCACCTTATTGGCGATTGGCATGGCAGCAATCTTGGGGACTGAACTATCTGGAAGTTGGAACCTATGGCATTTACGTGAGCTCGTTTCCCAGTGGAGTTGTGGCCCCAACCGATACGTATCTGGATCCCGCAGTTGATCTTCAGTACGACCGGCCATTTGGCGTGAATCTACTGAGCTTCCACACGACGTATATCCATGAAAAGTCTGATCTCAACGGCACGTTTGCGGCCGGTGGCGCAGCCGAACCTTCGCATCACCTGAACACGTTTCGGGCGGATGCTACGTATCACCTTCGGAGACGTTACACGTTCACGTTCGCGGGGTTTTCCACGACTGGCAGTGCCGATCCAATTTTGTATGCGCCAGCCCCTGTAACCGGCAGTCTATCGGGTAGCCCCAATAGCAGCGCGTTTATTGGTCAAGCTGGGTTCTGGCCAGTACAAAACGTCGAGCTCTCAGCCGCGTATACCGCCTACACGAAATTCAACGGCGCGAGCCACAATTATGACGGATCCGGCCGTGATGCCTCAGCGAACAACTCAATTTATATCGCTCTGTGGCTGAATTTTTAAGGGTGGCCCGATCTCGATGGAGGATTTCAATGGAATCAGACGAACACGATCATCAGCCGGTTCCGGGGGAAGGCTCCCGACGATCTTTTCTTGGCGCACTGCTTGCGTTGGCGTCCGCATTTGTTGCCGCCGTATTAGCGATTCCGGTCCTGCGCTA
>DATLST010000239.1:0-4464 GCA_035534055.1 Candidatus Acidiferrales bacterium
CAGGAGGCGGTGATGCTCGTATCGCTTGAGCCCGCGGCGCACATTCGCCTTGCCTCCTTTCAAGAGAAGCTACGAAGAATTCTGCCGGGCGAATTTCCGGGATGCAGGTTTTCGTTCGAAGCGGGCGACATTGTCAGCCGAATTATGAATTTCGGCGCGCCTACGCCGATCGAGGTGTCCGTGCGCGGACTCAATTTATCCGCTGACCGTAATTTTGCGTCCAGGATTATGGCGGAGATGAAAGGAATTTCGGGACTTCGCGACCTTCAGTACGGCGAGCCGTTGGACTATCCGACGGTGAATGTGGACGTGAACCGCGAACGCGCTGGGCAATTGGGAGTGACCCTGGCCGAGGTCGGTCGGGCGCTTGTGGGCGCTACTTACTCGACGCGCTTCATCAAGCCCGTCTATTGGGCCGACCCGAAGACCGGCGTTGGCTATCAGGTGCAGGTGCAAGTTCCGCAGGCACGAATGAATTCGATCCAGGATATTGAAAACATCCCCATCATGCCGGGTAACACATCGCATCCGCTGCTCGGCGACGTGGCAAATGTCAGCTACGGCACCACGGTGGCCGAATACGACCGCTTCAACATGCAACGCGAAATGACGATTACCGCCAATCTGGCGGGCGAGGACCTGGGCCGGGCGGCGGCGCAGGTGAGCGAGGCTATTCGTCGAGCTGGGCAGCCGCCGCGCGGCGTGACGGTGGAAGTCGGCGGGCAAATCGCCCCGATGCAGCAGACGCTGCGCGAGCTAGGAATCGGACTCTTGCTGGCGGTGGTTGTCATTTACCTGCTGCTGGCGGCCAATTTCGAATCCATGCGCCTCGCTCTCGCTGTGATTTCGACCGTGCCAGCAGCCATTGCGGGCGTATTGATTGCACTCCTTGTGAGTGGCACAACGCTCAACATGCAATCGTTCATGGGAGCGATCATGGCCATGGGCGTGGCGGTGGCGAACGCCATTCTGCTCGTCACCTTCGCCGAACAATCGCGCCGGTCGGGTGTCGCGAGCGATAAAGCAGCAATCGAGGGGGCACGCACGCGCCTGCGGCCCATCTTGATGACCAGCATGGCCATGGTCGCGGGGATGGTGCCCTTGGCGCTGGCGCTGGGAACGGGCGCAGCGCAAACCGCTCCGCTTGGGCGCGCCGTGATCGGTGGACTGCTGGCCGCAACTCTTGCGACGCTGTTCATCCTCCCCGGCGTTTTTGCGATGCTTCAGAGCCGTCGCGGTCTCATCTCACCGTCGCTCGATCCCACCGATCCGAGCAGCGCGCACTGGGTTTCCGATTTGCCGGACACTGCTGGAGGAACCGAGGGGAACTCATGAGCACGCAGAGGCATTACGTCGTTTTCGCTTTTCTTGTCGCGGCTCTTTGTGGTGTGTCGGGCTGCAGCTCAAGCCAGAGCAAAGCGCGACCGGCTTCCCCGGCTCCCGCTCTGGCTGTGGATGTAACGCGGGTGGTGTCGAAGAAGCTGAGCATCATCGTTCGCTTACCCGGTGAAATTCGCCCGTATGAGATCGTCGCCGTCTATCCGAAAGTGACAGGCTTTTTGCGGCGGATCGGCGTGGACCGCGGTTCCCGCGTAAAAAAAGGGCAACTCTTGGCGCGGCTGACTGCTCCCGAGCTCGACGCGGAACGGCAGAACGCCGAAGCCCGGCTGCGGAGCGAGGAGGCCACGCTCATCTCTGCCGAGGCCAAGTTCGCGGCAGACGAAAGCACCTATCAAAGTTTGCAGATGGCTTCAACCACGCCGGGGGTAATTTCCGGAAACGAGCTTCAGGTGGCCAAGAAAAAGGCGGAAGCGGATAAGGCACAGATGCGCGCGGCTCGTGAACGCGTGGCCGCGGCTCGGGCCAGTTTGAGCGCGGCGCGGGAATTAGCAGCCTACTTGCAAGTCCGCGCTCCTTTCGATGGCATCGTCACGGAACGCAACGCTCATCCCGGTGATTTGGTCGGACCGGCTGGCGTAAGCGGCGCAGGATCAAAAGCCACGGCACCCATGCTGCGCATCGAAACGCTTTCACGCTTGCGGCTAGTTGTTCCGGTCCCCGAAATTGATTCGGGTGCCATTGTTCCGGGCGCGCTGGTTCACTTCTCCGTTCCAGCATTTCCGACCCAAATATTTAGCGGCACAGTCTCCCGCATTTCCCGCTACTTACATGTAGAGACGCGCACCATGCCTGTTGAACTTGATGTTGCCAATCCCCGGGGACAGCTCTATCCGGGAATGTTCCCGGAAGTGGAATGGCCCGTGCGACGCCCTTACGCAACGCTTTTTGTTCCTGCCTCGGCTATCACAAACACAACGCAGGGCACCTTTGTCTTGCGCGTTCGCGCCGGCCAGGCCGACCGGGTGGAAGTCAAAACAGGAGAAACCGAGGGCAATCTTGTCGAGGTATTTGGCGACCTGAAGGCGGGCGATGAAGTAGCGCTCCACGGTACGGAGGAGATCCCTCCCGGCTCACATGTAGCAGTGCGGCTGGTCGCCGGTCCCAAATGAACGCGAGCATCGAATCCGATCTGTCCACTTGATTCGATCTTGCGAAAGAGTTTCGGCTCGTGGCTTTCGCGGTCTACGGCGCCGAGAAAGGAGAATTACCATGCGGAAAGCATTCTTTGCAGTTGCAACTCTCACCATCGTTGCCCTGACGGGGGCTTATTTCTCCGTTCGGGCTGCGACCAACTCGGAGACGCGGCATGTCTATTTACAGACCGTTCTCTGGGTCTCGAAGGAGGCAGGACCACCGGCTACAGTCAAGAAATACGGCGAGGTGTACGGCTTTTCTCCATCGACGATTACCGTAATGCAGGGTGAGCGTGTGGACCTCACCATTCGCGACTTGCAGGCGGGCGGTGACGACACCCATACCTTCACGCTTCCTGCTTTCGGAATCAACAAGGATATTCCGCCGCTGGGCGTTGTCCATGTTTCCTTTGTGGCAAACAAGGCCGGTGTGTTCCCGTTCCATTGCGAGTTTCATAAGCCGTGGATGTCCGGCGAGCTGGTCGTTCTGCCCAAGAAGTGAGGAAAAGCAATGCGGATGTGAGGCGTCGATGCACTAACGCATAACTCGCAGGAAGCCGGGGCTTGTGTGGCTGTCTCACTGTTCGCTAACTCCACGTCTCACCCCGGCTCCCTCCACAGACGAAACCATTCATCAAAAGAGGAGGAAGCCGTGACGAGAGGCATCAATTTTATCTTCGGCGTTCTGGCGGCGGGACTGCTCGTGGCTTGTTCCGGCGCAGCCGCTCCGTCCAAGCCTTTGCCCTTAAAAATATTACGTGATATTCCGCTGCCCGGCCGCACCACGCGTTTCGACTATGAAAGCCTGGACCCGAAAACCGGGCTCCTCTTCATGGCGCATCTAGGTGACAGCCGAGTTCTCGCCTTTAACACAAACACCCAGAAACTAGTGGCGGATATTCCTGATGTTTCCGAAGTTCATGGCGTGCTCGCCGTTCCCTCGCTTGGCCGAGTGTATGCCTCCGCTACCGGCCGCAACGAGGTCTTCGCCATTGACGAGCATTCCTTCGCCATCACGGCGAAAATTCCGGGAGGCGTCTATCCCGACGGCATCGCCTACGATCCCGCTGACCACGAACTGTTTGTTTCCGACGAGGCAGGCCGCACCGACACCGTAATTGACACGAACACAAATCAGCGCATCGCCACGATCCGCTTGGGTGGGGAAGCCGGCAACACGCAATACGATCCGGTCTCCGGGCGTATGTATGTGGATGTGCAAACCCTGAATCGCTTAATCGCGATGGACCCGAAGACGAAGAGCATCGTGGCCAGTTACCCCTTGCCTGGCTGCGAGCACGACCACGGGCTGTATATTGACGTTCCGCACCGGCTCGCCTTCATCGCTTGTGACGGAAACGCGAGACTTTTGACTTTCGATCTGCGACAGATGCGCGTCACCGGGATCCATTCGGTTGGGAAATACCCGGACGTACTGAGCTTCGATGCGGGGCTAGGACGATTGTACGTGGCGAGTGAGAGCGGCGTCGTGGCCGCATTCGAAGAAAAGGGACAAGGCGCTGTCAGACTCGGAGAGAGCTATGTGGCGCACGAAGCGCATTCGGTTGCGGTGGATGCGCGTCACCGCGTTTATTTCCCGCTGCAAAATGTGAAGGGACATCCCGTGCTGCGCGTCATGGCACCGACGGCGGAATGAATGGCGAGGGCCTGCAGTCCGCATCGAGTCGTGCCGCAACCCAGCAGGCGAAAAGTTTCTTCTTGTCTATAACTACGGGTGCCTGAAGTGAGGGCTGAAACGCGTCAAGACGAAGCATCTCGCGGGGCGATTGGTTCATGGGTTTTCTCGCCCAACTGAACCGTAGCTTACGGACGATCTATGCCGCCGCATTTCTTCGCTCAGTCGGGGTCGGTCTCACGGGAGTCATTCTCGGCGTCTACCTCGCGCGAGGCGGGTTTTCTGCGACGCAGA
>DATLST010000240.1:0-14847 GCA_035534055.1 Candidatus Acidiferrales bacterium
TGCGGGACGAATGCTTGAATGGAGAGATCTTTTACTCGTTGAAGGAGGCACAGATCGTGATCGAGAAGTGGCGAGTGGAATACAACACAAGGCGACCTCATTCGGCGCTAGGCTACAGGCCGCCGGCGGCCTGTAGCCCCCTGGTTCCACCATACTCAATTTCACAGGCCCTGTCTGTGATGTAAACTCTCTCACTCGCCTTGGTACAAAAACTCGGGCTGGTCACTTCGGAGTTCCGGGTTTGAGCTTCTTACGGGTAGATTCGTCGAGATGATTGAATACAGAGATGAAGACTGAGATGTACTCCACAAATTACTACGTCCACATCAGGCCGCTCGACCTGTGGCTCTATGATCCCAGCACGGAGAAAGTGATTGCGAAGCTAATGCGCTTCACTGTACCGACCCTGCCGGTCTTGTCGCTGATACGGTCTCCTACTTCCGGAATTTCGCCACTCACATAGGGCATCCGTACACCCGTTGGCGACATTATATGCTGGCAAGAGCGGCGGCGTGTTGACAAGGAGGGTCGCTACTCAGTCGAGCAACGACCCCTTCGATTTAGTCCGTAGCGCAACCCGGTATCAAGTCTCAACGATCAGCATCGCCAGAATTTGTCCTGTCAAGTGTTACGTTACGTTTCCCTTCTTTCCGCCACTGAGAAGCTCCATCGCCGGACAAATCTCCTTTTGGGCTGCCCACCTGCGTTCGATCCACCATTAGGATTCCAGAGGTACGGCTCGATCAGCGACTCGCGCCAGGCTGTCCATATAGGCCGCAAAACGTTTTTGCCGCATGTCTGGCACCGAAGGAGAAGCGCTCATGCGTACGAATTATCAGTCCAGGAACGAGTCGCTCCTCAAAAAAATAAAGTCTGTGCCCATTTATGGCACTGTAGCATTGGAGGAACAATCTCCCGATTTTCGTTGAACTCGTGCCGCCGGGCGTGGAAAACTTATCCAGCCCGCTTTTCCGGGATAGGTTCGAGGTGTCTATCGGGTATGCGGGGCAAGAGCGGATCAAGGTGGCGAGCGAGGAGCACATGGGAATTAAGAGGGAGTCAGCAATGAAAGCCGTATTCTTCGTGGGGACAGCCGTCGCCACTTTACTGATCGCCAGCGCTCTAACCGGTACGTGGGCCAGCGCCCAGACGACGTCCGCGCCATCTTCGCCGCAGCGCAATTTGTCGTACGCGGCGATTCACGATCCTCAATTCATTCCCGCTTCGCAAGCGTCGTTCATGCATCCGGACGATCGCTTGATCGGCCTCGTCGCCGGCAGAGTGGCCAAGGCCTATCCCGCCGCGATCCTTTCGCAGCACGGGCTGGTGGAGGACAGCTCTCCCGTTGGGCCGATCGCTATCACCTGGTGAAGCTATTGCAATACGGCCCTTGTCTTCAGGGCCGTCGCTGCCGGTCGGCAGCTTCGATTTGAAAATGCAGGCCTCGAGGGCGGCAACGAAGTTTTCAAGGACGCTGAAACCGGTAGCCGCTGGCAGCAATCGACCTTGCGGGCCATCTCGGGACCGCTTCGCGGCCAGCGCCTTGATCTATATCCATTTCTTCTAACGGACTGGAACGAGTGGCGCAGGCTTCACCCGGGTACTTTGGTGCTGAAACCCTTGCCGGGTTATGCTGGCCGTCTCGCGGCCAAGAATGAAATGATCCGCGAGGGCCTATCGGGAGAAGGAGCGGCACCCGCTGGAGTGCTCCGCCGCGATGACCGCCTGAAGCCGAAGGCCATGGTCGTGGGGCTTGAGGTTCGCGATGCGAGCATGGCGTTTCCGCTGACCGCGCTCCGCGAGGCGCGTGTCATCAACCACCGGCTTGGCGGCGAGCCCGTTTTGATCGTGCATCAGCCAGGGTCGGATACCACAACAGCGTTTCTCGCACGAATGAAGGGCCGGACGCTCACCTTCGCCGCGGCCAATGCGGAAGCCACCGAATTGACCGATGCACAGACGCATTCTCTCTGGGACGCATATGGCAATTGCATCTCGGGTAGCCTACGCGGCTCTCGCCTGAGCGCGCTTATCCTCGAGCCGGAATACTGGTTCGCATGGTCGGAGTTCCATCCGGGGACTGCAATCTACTCCACGCCTGCGCTCTAGGCCGGTCCTGGCATGGTGAGCTGCACGCCCTTCTTGGCGAAAATCATTGCCAGAAGCCTTGCCGGTTGCGTGCCGCTCGCATTGCGCGAGACCTCGTGCGTGCTGCCGGGCGGCTCGTAGAACATCTGCCCCACCTGGTAGGTCGCTTCTTCCTGCCCCGAGATCTTGGTGACCACAGCGCCTTCCAGCACATATGCCAGCACGAACCCCGCATGATGATGCGGCCGGCCCACGCGCCCCGGCGGATAGTCGACGTAGCTGACGGTCACTTCCCAGTCTTGCATCGTAATGTCGGGAAGGCTGTGCTTGAACACGGGGCTAACGTCGGCCTGTCGCGCCGGACCTTGCGCTTGCGCTCCTCCGGATGCCGCCAACTCACAAAGCAGAGCTAGCGCGCCCGCGATTGTTTCTCTACGAGTGATCATGGATTGTGATTATACCTCGTAATGCACCAAAATGCGCAGCTGCGGCTGCCACTCACGCTCAACTTCTTGCTTTGCTAGCATTAGCGATTGCTTCTGCTCATCGGAAATTTTCTCGCTTTAGTTGAAACCTGAAAGAGAAAGTAGCGGCTTTCAACTCGGACTCGGATAGCGTCCAGGTGAGAACTCTTTTTTTGAGAGGATGTGCCGCTGCCGATGGTCGAGGTGTGGGAGGAACTGCAAGCCCAGGTCGAGCAGTTGGCTGGGGAAGCGGGGCTGCGCATCATCAGCACGATTCTGGAAAACGAGGTGACGCGGCGCGTGGGTCCGCCACACCGGCCGATCCCGCGTTGAGTGCGACGCGTTGGGGACGCCAGGCGTCCACGAGAGGGCGAAGAGGTGATGCTGGGAAACGATGCGCGTCTGCAACAGGACGGACGCGTGGCCCCAGAGAACCCACCGTCATCGTAACGATGATTCAGCACCGCCCATCCTTCATGCTTCTGACCAAGGATAAAAGCGCGACAGACCTCATGCTGGGCTTCAATGGAATTGAAGGATTGTTCCAGACCTTCTTCGGACGACTTGCGAGTATAAATGGCGCATCGTTGCGGGTTGCTCATACTCTAACGGAGCGCCGCGGTACTCAAGAGATCAAGTTTCAGCCTAACTTCCAGGGTTTCGGGGTATGCTCTGACTAGATTTTCAATCTCCGAGATTCAACAGATGCCTTCCCTAGCTGATTCAGCCGTTCCGGAACCGCGTTACCTCTCTCGGCGGCTCGGGAAGAGTACGATCCTTTTCGCGGGTCGCATTTTGACTTCCTTGGGCCTGGTCGCGGCCATCACAATCCTTCTCTTTAGGTATTTGCACGTGAATGCTACGACGGCGGGATTTTTCTACTTAGTCGTCGTACTGGTGATTGCCTCTGCCGGCGGCCTGGTGGAGTCCACCGTCGCGTCTATTTCGGCGATGCTTTGCTTTAATTACTTCTTCCTTCCGCCGATAGGCACTTTCACCATCGAGAACCCCCAAAATTGGGTAGCGCTGTTTGCCTTCCTGTTCACATCGCTGATGGCCAGCCAGCTTTCAGCGCGAGCCAAACGACGGACGAAGGAAGCCATCTCGCGGCAACACGAGATGGAGAAGCTTTACTCCTTCAGCCGCGCTTTGTTACTGGCAGACCCGGGCCAGCCTATCGCGCATCAGGTCGTTCAGCGTGTCGCGCAGGCGTTCGACTTTCCTGTGGTGGCGCTTTACGACCGAGGGAGCGGCGCCATCTATAAGGCCGCCGAAATTGACATTCCTGAGATCGAAGGCCATCTGCGGGAAGCGGCGCTTCGGTCAACCACCTTCCGGGACGAGAAGACGAATCTTACCGTGACGCCGATTCGACTGGGTGGAGAGCCCATCGGCAGCCTGGCCGTCGCAGGATCTTCGCTCTCAGACGCCGCCCTGCAATCGCTGTTGAACCTCGCAGCCATTGGGCTCGAGAGAGCGATCTCGCAAGCCGCTGTGAATCGCGCCGAAATCGCCAGGCAAAGCGAGGAGTTGAAGTCCACTCTTTTGGATGCTATCGCTCACGAATTCAAGACGCCGCTAACGTCCATCAAAGCGGTGACCACCGGCCTGCTTTCCGATCCGGCCCATGACCTTCGTCAGCCGCAGCGAGAACTTGTGACCATTGCCGACGAGAGTGCTGACCGGCTGTCCAAGCTGGTGACGGAAGCGATTCAATTGGCGCGGACCGAAGGAGGAACATTCCGCCTCAATCGCGGAGTGCATTTCGTGAGTTCGCTTGTCTCGGCATCCGTTCGCCAGATGAAGTCGCTGATGGACGGGCGGGAAATCATTGTCTCGGTTGCGGACAACCTGCCGCCGGTATGGGTCGATGCAGACTTGATCCAAATGGTCATCGCCCACTTGCTCGATAACGCACTGAAATATTCGCCGTCCGGTAGTCCCGTTTCCGTTTCTGCAAGGCAAGACGACGGTCGCGTGGTCGTTTCCGTGGCCGATGGAGGACCCGGCATTTCGGAGCAGGAGCAATCGCGGATTTTCAAAAAATTCTATAAGGGGAAAAGCGACGAAAATCTAAAAGGCACTGGAATGGGCTTGTCGATTGCGCGCGAAGTCATGTCCGCTCATGGACAGGAGATATTGGTCGCGAGCCAACAAGGCAAGGGCTCGGAGTTTTTCGTGTCGCTGCCCGTCGCGCGAGGAGTTTCCGGCAAATGAGCGCGGCGAGGATTCTAGTAATTGATGACGACCCGCAGATTCGCCGGGCCATGCGCGCCACTTTGACCTCGCGCGATTACCAAGTGAGCGACGCGCGCACCGGAGAAGAAGGTCTCGAAATGCTCCGCTCCGCTCCCTACGATCTGGTGTTGCTTGATATCAACATGCCGGGAATAGGCGGAATTGAAACCTGCCATCTGATCCGCTCCAGCTCCGAGATCGCCATCATTATGCTCACCGTTAGCAACGCGGAAAAAGACAAAGTGGCTGCGCTCGATGCCGGAGCGGACGATTACATCACCAAACCTTTCAGCATGCCTGAGCTGCTCGCGCGCATCCGCGCCACCCTTAGACGACTACCGCAAGTGCCGGGCCAAGCGGATCTCCGCGCACTTATTTCCAAAGGCGTGCAGATCGATCTGCCTTCGAGACAAGTTACGGTCCTGGGCCGCGCCTCTCGGCTGACCGCCAAAGAGTTCGATCTGCTTTCCTACTTGCTCGCTCGGCCCAACAAGACCATTGCACATCGCGAGCTTTTGCAAGCTGTGTGGGGACCGGACTACGGCGATGAACTCGAATATCTCCGTGTCTTCGTGAATCGACTTCGCAAGAAAATCGAGCCTGATCCTTCGGAACCGCAGTTTCTTGTGACTGACGCCTGGGCTGGTTACCGTTTTCACCTCCCGCAATAGTTTCTATTAATCGGCGGAGACTCACAGCGCAACAAGCTTTATCGCGGATTGCAAGAATTCAGCGCTGACGCGCCGTTTATATCGTTCTTAGGATGCGTTTATGCGGTGTTTATTGTCGGGAGAGCACACTAGCTCCGGGTGAAGGCGATGAATAACGCTCTCGGCGCACGAATTTCGACGCAACCCGGACGATCGTCAGCCAGCGAACTCCAGGAAGCGGCCGCTGAGGAACCGCTCGAAGTGGACGTGATCTTCATCGGCCGGGACGCGACCTCAGCCGCTTTAAGGAAAACCGAATCGTTTGTGTGCGGGCTCCCGCATGCATTCGCATCCGTGCCGGAATCATGGTTCCGCTGCAATTGCCGCTCGATCAGCCTCAGGTCTCCGTCGAGTTCTTCGAACAGATGCTTCGCGAGCTTGCAGGCCAACCGGAACTCGATGGCGTTGACTGTTCCGTGCATCTCTATCTTTGTCGTGATTGGTCCGAGACGCTCGTGGAGGTCCTGAAACCAATTCCATTGTTGTGATCGGCGTGCGAAGGCGCTGGTGGCCCACGGCGGAAAGCCGCCAGGTGCGTGCGCTTCGCGCCAAAGGACTCCGAGTGGTATTGGTGTCCGACACTCGGAAATCTGTGGCGAGTGCCCGGCCGCGGCGAAATATAGCGGCGTGGCTGCTGGCTCGGCGAGTTCGCAGGTCGCTGCCTGGCATCCAATCGTCAGGTATTCGCGAGGTGCAAGGATGTTGGATTTGTTCTATGTCGGCGTGGTCGTGGGATTTTTCGTGTTGCTCTGGTGCTTTACGAAATTCTCGGAGCACATGTAGGAGAACTCGATGGAATACGCCATCGCAGGAATCGTTTCCGCGGGTCTGTTTGTTTATTTGATGTACGCGTTGATTCGTCCGGAAAAGTTTTGAGGAGCTGCAATGACTCCCATCGGGGTTGCGCAAATTGTTTTCTATTTCTTGATTGTGCTTGCGATCACCAAGCCTGTGGGTGTGTTTATGTACCTCGTCTTCGATGGCAAGCGCACATTCTTCCACCCCATTTTTCGGCCACTCGAGCGCTTGATCTATTGGGCCGGCGGAATTCACGAGGATGAAGAGCAATCCTGGGTGCGCTACTCGGCGTCTCTGATATCGCTCAGCATCTTCAGTTTCTTGTTCGTCTACATCATCCAGCGTCTGCAAGGCCATTTGCCGCTCAACCCGATGCACTTTTCGACCGCGCATGCTCCCGCCTTCGCTACGCCGATGACGCCGGACCTGGCCTACAACACCGCCGTCAGCTTCATGACCAACACGAACTGGCAATCGTATTCGCCAGACACCACGATGAGCTACTTCACGCAGATGGCGGCTCTCGCGGTGCAGAACTTTGTCTCCGCCGCAGTCGGGATCGCCGTGGCGGTCGCGCTGATTCGCGGATTCGCGCGGCACACGGCCAAGACCATCGGGAACTTTTGGGTCGATGTCACTCGATGCACGATTTATATCCTGCTTCCCATCTGCATCCTGGCTACGCTGTTTTTTGTCTGGCAAGGTTCCATCCAGAATTTCAAGGGGCCTGTCACCGCAACCACCCTCGAAGGCGCCACACAGGTCATCGAGCAGGGCCCGCTCGCCTCTCAACTCGCGATAAAAATGCTGGGAACAAACGGCGGCGGATTTTTCAACGCTAATTCTTCGCAGCCGTATGAAAATCCGACCCCGCTTTCAAACGAAATACAAATGATCCTGATCTTTTCGCTCGGCGCCGGTTTGACCTATATGTTCGGCAAGGCGGTCGGCGACACGCGCCAGGGTTGGGCCATTTTTGCCGCGATGGCGATTATGTTTCTCGCCGGCGTGCTTATTTGCTACCCAGCCGAACAGCACGGGAATCCAATTGTAAACAGGCTGGGTATCGACTCGGCTTACACGGGAAGCCAGCCCGGCGGAAATATGGAGGGGAAGGAAGTCCGCTTCGGGATAGCCGATTCGGCATTGTTCGCGACGGTCACCACCGACGCGAGTTGCGGCGCCGTCAACAGCATGCACGACAGCTATACGCCGCTCGGCGGGCTCGTGCCGCTCTTCAACATAGAAACCGACGAAGTTATTTTCGGCGGCGTGGGCGCCGGTTTCTACAGCATGTTGATTTACGCGGTGGTCGCTGTATTTATCGGCGGCCTGATGGTCGGGCGCACGCCAGAGTACATCGGCAAGAAAATCGAACAAAAGGAAGTAAAGATGGCGATTATAGCCATCCTAGCGACGGCGGTGGTAATTCTGGGATTCACGGCGCTCAGTTCCGTGGCTCAATTTCCCAAGAATGGCTACTGGAATCCGCCGGGCGCAGCCGCCGCTAATACCAACAACAACGCCGCGCACGGTTTCTCCGAGATGCTGTACGCCTACTCCAGCGGCGCCGGCAACAACGGCAGCGCCTTCGCCGGAATCAATGCCAACACTCCCTGGTACAACATGACCATGGGCTTGGACATGCTGGTCGGCCGGTTCCTTTTCATCATCCCGGCGCTGGCGATCGCCGGTAGCCTGGCAAAGAAAAAACTGATCCCCACAACCAGCGGCACGCTGCCAACAACCGGCGGGTTGTTTGTCGTTCTTGTGATCGGAACGGTAATCATAGTGGGCGCCTTAACCTACTTCCCGGCGCTCTCGTTAGGTCCGATTGTTGAACATTTCCAAATGCTGAGCGGCAAACTTTTCTGAGCCGGGAGCGAGAAACTACAATGGCTACTGTTATGGCCACTCCACCGGAACAAAAGCCGGATCCCAAGTCCAAGCAAGACGAAGCTGCCCTTATCTCCAAGGGCGTCCTGGCGCGGCCTTTATTCGATCCTGACATCGTGCGGCGCGCGATCAAGGAATCCTTCGTCAAGCTCAACCCGCGCCTCGTGGCCAAGAATCCGGTGATGTTCGTCGTGGAAGTCGGAGCGGCTCTTACTACTGCATTCGTAATCAAGGACGCGCTCGCCGGGCTTCACGATGTCTTTTTCGGAACTCAAATCGCGCTCTGGCTTTGGTTTACGGTGCTGTTCGCAAACTTTGCGGAAGCCATGGCGGAGGCGCGTGGCAAAGCTCAGGCTGACACTCTGCGCAAGACGAAGACCGACACGATCGCGCGAAAGCTTCTGCCGGACGGAAAAGTCGACATGGTTCCGGCGTCCCAGTTGCGCGCCGGAGACGTCGTCTATTGCGAGGCGGGTTACCTGATCCCGGGCGATGGCGAAGTGATCGAGGGCGTCGCTAGTGTGGATGAATCCGTAATCACCGGAGAAAGTGCCCCGGTCATTCGCGAATCGGGCGGCGACCGCAGCGCCGTGACCGGCGGCACGAAGGTCCTGTCTGACCACATCAAGATCCGCATCACTTCCAACCCAGGCGAGACTTTCCTTGATCGCATGATCGCGCTGGTCGAGGGAGCCGTGCGCCAGAAGACGCCCAACGAAATCGCCTTGAACATCCTGATCGCCGGCTTGACCCTGATTTTCCTCTTGGCTGTTGCCACACTTCCTCCGTACTCGAAATACGCCATTGCATCGATCGGAAAGGGTTCTGCTCCTACCGTTGCGGTGCTCGTGTCGCTTCTCGTTTGCTTGATTCCAACCACCATCGGAGGGCTTCTTTCCGCAATCGGCATCGCCGGCATGGACCGCGTGATGCAGCACAACGTCCTGGCCATGAGCGGGAAAGCGGTGGAGGCGTCGGGCGACGTCAACACGCTGCTGCTCGACAAAACCGGAACAATCACTCTGGGCAATCGGCAGGCTGTTGAATTCATTCCGGTCGCCGGCGCCACTGAAAGCGAATTGGCGGACGCCGCTCAGCTCTCAAGCCTAGCCGACGAAACGCCCGAAGGTCGTTCGATCGTCGTGCTGGCCAAGGAAAAGTACAGCTTGCGCGGCCGTGAAGTCGGCGAGCACGAAGCTGAATTCATTCCCTTCTCCGCCTACACAAAAATGAGCGGTGTAAACATTGACGGACGCCAGTTGCGCAAAGGCGCCACCGATGCCGTCGCGAATTTCGTCAAAGAGGCCGGTGGCACGGTTCCTCCGGAGCTAACTGAGATCTCCGATCGCATTTCGCGGAATGGCGGAACCCCCCTGGCGGTGGCCGATGGCCCCAAGGTCCTGGGCGTCATCCAGTTGAAGGACATCGTCAAGGGCGGAATGAAGGACCGCCTGGCCTCGCTTCGAGCCATGGGTATTCGCTCCGTTATGATCACGGGTGATAACCCCCTTACCGCCGCGGCCATTGCGCAGGAAGCAGGCGTGGACGACTTTCTGGCGCAGGCAACTCCAAAAGATAAGCTCGAATACATTCAGAAAGAACAAGCGCAAGGTCGCCTCGTCGCTATGACCGGCGATGGGACGAACGACGCTCCGGCATTGGCGCAAGCGGACGTGGGCGTAGCCATGAATACCGGCACGATGGCCGCGAAAGAAGCAGGCAACATGGTCGACCTCGACAGCAATCCGACGAAACTAATCGAAGTCGTCGCCATCGGAAAACAGTTGCTGATCACTCGCGGCTCGCTTACCACATTCTCAATCGCCAACGATGTGGCCAAATATTTCGCCATCATTCCGGCCATGTTCGTCTCAATTTATCCGGAATTAAACAGACTGAACATCATGGGTTTGCATTCGCCTCAAAGCGCGGTGCTGGCGGCCGTCATATTCAACGCGCTCATTATCGTCGCGCTGGTTCCGTTGGCACTTCGGGGAGTGCGCTACAAACCCGTCAGTGCGGGACAGATGCTGATGCGCAACCTTTTGATCTACGGTCTGGGTGGAATCATCGTGCCGTTCCCGGGTATCTGGGCTATCGACAAAATCCTTGTCGCGTTGCATCTCGCATAAGGAACATCAGGGAGCAGATCATGATTAAGGAACTGGGACCGGGACTGCGGCTCACGATAGCCTTCACCATTCTCACTGGGATCATCTACCCGGCGGTGATGACCGGCATTTCCGAGGCGATTTTTCCGCGTCAGGCCAATGGCAGCTTGATTCGCGTGGACGGCAAAATCGTAGGCTCACGTCTCATCGGCCAATTGTTCTCGAAGCCTGGGTACTTTCACCCTCGACCATCGGCTGCGGGCAATGGCTACGATGCCACTCAGTCGGGCGGGTCGAATTTGGGTCCAACAAGCGCCAAGCTTATCTTGGGGACGACCTCTACGGACAGCAAAGGAAAGGAAACCGTCAGCTTCGACGGCATCAATGATCGCATCGTGCACTACTGCCTCGACAACAACATTCCTTACGAATCATCCGTGCCTCTCGACCGATTTAAGGATCCGCAGGGCAATCTGGACGACGTGAAACTCATCGATGCCTTCAACGACCCCAAGAATCCTCTGGTGTTCACTCCCAAGCTGCCGATTCCCTCCGATGCCGTGACCGGTTCAGCGTCGGGCCTCGATCCGGACATCAGCCCCGCGAACGCCGAACTGCAACTGGCGCGCATAGCCAAAGTTCGCGGCGTTCGTCCGGCTCAGGTGAAGCCTTTGGTCGCTGAGTTCACCCACCGCGCCGATTGGGGGTTTCTTGGCGAGCCGCGCGTCAACGTGCTCAGGCTCAACGTTGCACTCGATCAGCGATTCCCGGCTACAAAATCGCAATCCGCGGACGCTGCGGCTGGCCAAAAGGCTGCGGTTATGCGCTAAGCGCGGGGGAAAATCGTACGTAACATGCAGCATGTGCCTTTGAGCTATCGAATCAAACTTCTGCTCTTCTTCCTTTCCGCTCTTGCTGTCTTGGTTTTGATGGACTTCGGCTATTCGGCGCTCGATACGCTTTCGCGCTTGGACGTGGTCGAAGCGCAGCGCGACCAGTGGCAGCGGCCCGCGGTCGTGATCGATGCTCTCGAACTGAAGCCGGGCGACGAAGTGGTTGACCTTGGGTGTGGCTCCGGATATTTCACGCCGAAATTGTCCCGGCGGGTTGGCTCGCAGGGCGTGTGATCGCGGAAGACATTCGCCGGTTGCCGCTCGTGTTTCTCTGGGTAAGAACGATCCTGAAGGGCGAGCACAACATTCATATCGTGCATGGCTGGATTTCCGATCCCCGGCTGCCGGTTGCCCAAGTGGATGAGGTGCTAATTATGAATACCTATCACGAGTTGGCCGACACTCAATCCATTCTTGCCTACCTAAGCTCGTCTTTTGTTCCCGGTGGGCGATTGGTGATTGCGGATCGGGAGCCGAAGCCCGCGAGCATCGGGGTCACCGAGTTGAGCGGCCATGAAATCGCCGCCGCTTCGGTGGCCAACGACCTCCGCAGCGCGAATTTCCAGATCGTTAAAGTGGAAGATCCGTTGGTCGAAAACGATGCAGATCGCGAAACTTGGTTGATGATCGTTGCGCGCAAACCACTCCCTCCATCGTGACCTTCTAGCTAGGGGTAAAACACACCGCATGCGTTTACTCGCTGTTTTTGGATTATTGGCCGTCACTCTGATGCTGGTGTTCTATGCTCTTGAAAGGCGCAGCCGATGGTACATGCTCGCTTTCGCGGGAGCATGTGTCCTCGGTTCCATATACGGCTTCCTTCAGGTGCATGGCCGTTCGGATTGGTCGAAGCGATATGGTCGATGGTAGCTCTGCGGCGCTGGGCTGTGGCTCGAAGTCCGCAACAGTGAGCCGAAGCCGTTATTCCCCTTTTGCCGTAGTGTGGCTAGACTGACCCTTAATGGCGAAGACTTCACCTCAGCGGCCCACGCCCGAGCAGCTCCTTGAACAAATCGAGCTCGAGGAGCGCCGCAGCCGGCGCGGTCGGCTGAAAGTTTTCCTCGGTTACTCTGCCGGCGTCGGCAAATCCTTCCAAATGCTCGACGAGGGCAGGCGCCGCCTGCTAAGAGGCGAAGACGTAGTAGTCTGCGCTCTACAGCCAGCCTATCCTCCGGAAATCCAGGAAATTTTGCGCAAGCTCGAGATCATTCCGACAATAAATACTGTCGATGGGGAAGCGATCGATGTCGAGGCTTTGATTCGACGCCACCCTCAAGTTGCCCTCATCGACGGCCTCGCCTACGACAACCCCGATGGGTGCGGGAACGCGCACCGATGGGAAGACGTAGAGCAGTTGCTGAACTCAGGAATTTCCGTGATCACCACCGTCAACCTGCAATACCTCGAGAAACTGCAAGATGAGATTGCACGCATCACCGGCACTAGAGCACGCTGTACCATTCCGCGCGGTTTTCTGGATCGAAGCGCCGACGAAATTGTCGTTGTGGATGTGCCCACACCGGAAGCTCCATCTGCGGGCCTCGCGCCACAGGAGCGCGCCGCGCTGCTCGCCGAACGCCATCAACTATCCCGCTTGCGTGAACTCGCTCTGCTGGTCGCCGCTTCTGTAGTGGATCGCCAGCTCGAAACCTATCTTCGTTCCCATGGCATCGAACAGCCTTGGGGCGTTCAGGAACGAATACTCGTTTGCGTCAGTCCACACATGGATGCCGCCCCCATCCTCGAAAGCGGCAATCGGAATGCCGATCGCTTTCAGGGAGAGTGTTACGTGGTTTACGTGCAGGAGCACTCGCTTTCGAGCGAGGACCGGCTGAGGCTGGAAAAGAATCTCAACTACGCGCGCGAGTTGGGTGCCCAGGTTGAAATCCTCAGCGGCTTTGATACTTCCGACGCGATCCTCAGATTCGCGCGCCAGAAGGGCATCACCCAGATTTGCGTCGGGCATAGCAGCCGCCACGGCGCGCAACGCCGCATTTGGGGCGGTCTCGTCGATCGATTAGTGCGCTCTGCCGAAGGAATCGATGTCGTCGTCTATCCCCAGTAGCGCGAGCTCCGGCACGGAAACTTCGCGAACTCAGCGAGGCCGGCTGCAAGTGTTTTTGGGGTACGCCGCGGGAGTGGGCAAGACGTACCGCATGCTCGAAGAAGCTCAGGAACTGAAGTGCGCCGGGAAAGCCATCGTGGTCGGTTATTTCGAGCCGCACGGCCGCAAGGACACGATCGCCAGAACCGCAGGCCTCGAGATGATTCCCAACAAGGTGGTCGATTATCGCGGCGTACGGTTGCACGAAATGGATACGGCCGCCATTCTCCGTCGCCGTCCGTCCATCTGCGTCGTCGACGAACTTCCTCATACCAATGTGCCGGGCTCGAGCCACACCAAGCGATGGGAGGACGTGCAGGAACTGCTGGACACTGGCATCGACGTAATGACCACGATGAACATCCAGCATCTCGAAAGCTTGAACGACCAGATTTTTCACGTCACCGGCATCCGCGTTCGCGAAACGGTCCCCGACTGGCTGGTCAAAAGCGCTGCGGAAGTGGTCATGGTGGACGCCACAACGGAGGCTCTGCTGAATCGGCTGAAACGCGGCGTAATTTACGCTCCCGAAAAAGCACAGCAGGCCCTGGAGAATTTTTTTACGGAATCGACGCTCACTTCCTTGCGGGAATTGGCTTTGCGCCAAACCGCCCATGAGCTTGAGGTGCGCGAAATCGCGGAGACCGCCGCGCCTGCGAAGCACCTCACCCAGGCGCCCTTCACGGAAAAGCGGGTCCACGACCGGATTCTCATCTATGTGACCGCCAGTCCCTCCACTGCGGTGCTCATTCGACGCGGCCGTCGCATGGCCGATTATCTCAATGCTGACTGTTTCGCCGTCTGCGTAGTGCCGCGCCGTGAAGATAAGCAGCTTCCTCCCGATGATCGCGACGCGATTGACAAACACCTCAATTTCGCCCGAACTCTCCACATCGACGCTCGAATCTTGGAGGGTCAGGATGCCGCCCAATCGCTGGTTGATTTCGCACGCCGCAACCAAATCACGCAAATACTTCTCAGCCGCCCGAAATATCACTGGTGGGATCGCGTGCTTGGAACGGATTTGATACTGCGCGTGGTTCGCAGCGCACGGGATGTTCGCGTGATCATCGTTGCCGAGCGCCACCGGCCCAGCCAGTCCGCTACAGTTTGATCGATTCCTCTCTCGTTTATCCCTTGTATTTGGTTTCGGGTAATCCGCTAATTGTTTACTGATTTGCCGCACGCAAGATCATTGCCTTCCGTTTGCAATCCACCCGACATAGGCTCGATTATCTGTGAACTGCCGCCGACAGGGTTTAAGTGGAGAAGACAAAATGGCTATGAAAATCGAAAAGCCATTCTAAAGTTCCTCCCGCTGTGCAAGGTGAAGGTTGTTCGCGCAACCGATCGCGCGCTGATTCTAGTGGGGGGCGCCCGATTCAGGGAACGATAGGCCGGTGGCCTAAGGAACTTCTGAATAAGTGCTCCATGTTTTGCGTGTAACGGATAAGGTGTGGGGAGCAGTGGGAGGATAGTGGCAATCATGAAGCAGAGGACACTGGCGATGGCGAACGGATTCGAGCGCTACAGCAAAAAGACGAG
>DATLST010000241.1:0-4029 GCA_035534055.1 Candidatus Acidiferrales bacterium
TTTGCGGGTGGATGGCTGGCAACTCGAAATGGCGGTCGTTACCAAGGTGCGATGGTGGAGGGTGCGCTTGTTCTGGTCGCTGCCATCGTCTTAATCGGGGGAGGCATAATCCGGCGTTTTGCGACTGAAGTGGGCGTCTCAAACAAGCGCGTGCTCATTAAGACGGGGTTGTTTTCCCGCCGAAGCATAGAGGTTCTGCTTCCAAAGGTGGAGAGCATCGGCGTGGATAAATCACTTTGTGGCCGAATGCTTGGCTACGGTAGTGTGGTCGTTCGGGGCACGGGAGGCACCTTCGAGACATTTGACAAGATCGCTCATCCAAGCGAGTTGCGACGGCAAGTCCAACAACAAATAGGAAGCGCAGTGTCGGCGTGACTTCCGCGAATGAGACGACTTGCAGGTTTTGGGGGCGAGAAAAAATCACACTGTTGCGATGACGCGAAGCTGCCCATGGCGGCGTGATCGGGACGCGGGTTTGACGTTAATCTCAACGTCGCGGCCAAGTAGGGTCAGAAAGTGCATGAGCCGTTCGGTCGAGAAGCCAGAAAGCTGACCCCGCAAGAGGCGGGAAATTTTCGGCTGGTCGATTTTTAGTATGTGTGCCGCGCGAGTTTGGGTGAGTCGCCGCGCTCGGATGGTCTCTGCTATGCGGATCGCAAGGTCGGCCTTGGCGAGACGTTCTTCCGGGTTGGGCAGACCGATGTCCGCGAAGATATTGCCGCTGCCTTCCTCGACTCCAATTTTTTTGTTCATGCCTGCCATTCCTTCTGAGCCTGTAGCCATCTGGCGTGTTCTTCTTCGGCTCGCCTGAGGCGTGATCTGATTAGCCCAATCTCCGGTTTCGGCGTCTTGATTCCAGTCTTTGATTTCTTCTGGAACACATGCAAGACGTATATGCGCCCCGCCAAACGGACCGTGTACACGGCGCGATATGTATCGCCGGCATGGTCTTTCAACGATCGAGTCCCTCCGGGCGCGCCATATTTTCAAGTACTTACGAGTAGCAGCATTGAGCATGTCCGCCGACTGTAGCGGAAACTGTAGCGGGTACCTGTCGAACCCCCGACCCTCTGCTTAGAAGGTGCGCAATACAAAACTCTAAGTGCCGCTTCTGGTGTCGCTTGCAGTGGAACGCGTCATTTATCTCGCTCTTGAATTGGACCGAAGTTGGACTGAACTCGCATTGTTGATGGGTCATCTCACTGTCGCTACTAGTTGAGCGCCGCCTTTATGCTCTCGATTAGTGTCTGCCAATCGTGCCGTTCGTCACCTGTTAGGTCGCCAGCGGCGTGTTCCCGCGTCCAACGAAGGAACGCCTTGGCGAGCCGATACTTAGAGAAATTGGGACTCTCGGCGTTAAAGATATCCACGATAGGGCGCGCAGGCTGAGCAGCAGCCGTTGCGGTTACATCCCATCCAAGTTTTTCTCGAGCGAGCGTCACTAGAGTGCTTCGGAGCATATCTTCGATTTCAGGACGTTTGACGGCACCCGTGTACGCGTCTTTCGTACGAAGAATTGCTTTGTTTCCAAGCGTGTGAACGAGCACGTCCTGATTCGCCGCCTGGTCGCCAGCCGCATCAGAATCCAAAAGCGCAGCCACCTTCAACTTTTGAGCGTGAAGAATTGTTGCGTAGTAAACCACCTTACCAGCATCACCCGCTGGCTGAAGGGCAATATTCTCGCGCAAGTCAACGATCCCCGCATCACGAAGTAACTGGGCCACGGCATCGATGTACCAATAGTCGGTGAGACCTTCGAGAACCAAGTTCTGTTGTTGCGCGAATAGACTCTGCGCAAGGTCGTATCCTAATGCCTCTTGAAGTGGAAGCAGGGCGGCTGGGTCAGAAGCAGTAATGGTCGTATGTACCTTCGTCCCAACAGTACGGTCGCTCATTTCAACGACCCTCACGAGGTCGAGTTCGCTCGGGCCAACCAGAAAAGGGGAATGCGTCGTGTATAGAGTCTGATTAGTTTCCGCGAGAAGCGAGATCGTTTGGCGAAACTCTCTCTGCTTCAAACCGTGAAGGCTTAATCCAGGTTCGTCAAGTAACAGGATTGCGTTCTTGTGCTTACCAGCTGATTCGGCAAAAAAGACGACGAAGAATGACACCAGCCATTGGTACCCCTCAGAACGCTGGTCCAGTTCAATCTCGACGCCGAGTTCGTCTTCGACGACAACCTTCAAATACTGTCCATCAGCGACTATCCGAAGACGGTCAGCTTCATCGCGTCCTGCGTCGGGAACCCACACTCTATTAATTGCCTCAGTAAGTCTGACGCTAGCCGCATTCAATTGGTAGGACCGTTGATCGAGCTGGTCGCGGTATTTCTGAAATGCCGCCGCATCCCCTCTCGCCGGTTCGGGTGCCTTACCGAGATTTGAAAGCTCGCGCGCCGAAAACCCCAAAAGTCGGAGAAGGCATTCATTCCCGTAGTCATACCACTTGTCGTCCAGCACGTTGGTTTCAATTCGATGTGCTAGATGTTCGAGATGGATTATTGGCCGTACTCTAAAATAGTTGCTAAACAGTACGAATACTGGCGTTCGCGGGTCTAACGTTTTTAATGCCAGATCCCGCTTTGCGTCGAGTTGGATCGCGTAGCTCAACCTCTCGTGCCGATTCTCTTCGTCTTGATTCTTCTCATCGACTAATGCGAGCACTTTTTTTAACCACGCTTCGACCTTTGTCGCAACGTCGCCTTTAATAACTTTTGCATCTAGCCAGCCTTGCGTAATTGTATTTAGTTCAGTGCTGGGCGAGACGGGCGCGGGCTGCCCCTCAGCCGGAGCCTTTAGATTCGAGTCGGCGTGGGCGGCTAGTCTCGCGAGGTCTTTCTTGATGCTGCCGTAGGTTGTGCTTGGTGGCCCTCCCTCGAGATTGTGCCAAGGGCTATTGTCTAGCTTGCGGCCACGCACGTATGTGGCTTCTCTGAACTCTGCGGGGATTGCAGCCTTATCGTCGTCCTCCAGTGAGAAATGCGCTTCCGCGACAGTCACGTCTTGAGGACGAACATTGCCCGTAGTGATGTCGTTGTATTCAGAGCGAGGATAATCGCGCAGCGCGTCAAGTTTACGCACGCCGTCAGGAGGCCCAATTTGCTGGAGGGCTTGTAAGAGAGCTGTCTTACCCGCTTCGTTTGGCCCTACGAAAATGGTCTTCTTGTGTTCCACTTCGAACCATTCGCTGTCCCGAACACTTCGGTACTTTGTAACGTGGGCCTTTTTCAGCCGCATTTGACTACACCCTCCACAATATCTGCGCGTTCCGATTGCAGGCCCAAGTATGTATTTAAGATGCTCCCGAGTTTATCACGACGAGGCAACTGAAACCGCAGGTGTGGTCTCTTTCACTGCTGCTGTTTGTGCTGCACAACGTTTGAAAGGCTTTTAGCAGTCGCTCGACAAAAGAACTGGAGATAATCTCCGCCACCGCTAATAACCGACAATGCCGAAACTGCTAGACCTGTCCTTGCGGTTCGGTTCCAATAACCGGAAGGTTACGTTCTGACGTATATTGGACGCAACGCAATGGACGGAGGAACTAATGAAGGGATTAGATAACCGTTCGCGCGATGAAGACGGCGAAATACGCCAAAAGCGCGGGGACACCAAAAACAAGAACCTGCCAAAACCGATTCCCGAGTTCTCACCAAATGCAACGCTGGAGTTCATGCGCGAAGAAACAGGCAAGGTTAGTGAAGAGGCCGTGCGGAGAGCCGCAAAGAAACTCCGCAGGTAGTAGCGATTGGCCGAAAGGTGTGTGTTGCGACCCGCCTGTTCTTTCACGAATTCATGTACCACGCAGTTAGACGATGTACAGCGAAAGTGTGTCGGAGATCATGAATGCGCGGTTGTTAGCACCCACCATCATTACGGGAGATGCCCGCGATCCTTCGGAATCTCGCCCACAGCGCGGGATTCCCACTTTTCCACAACCACGGCGGTGGCGATTATTTCCTCCTCCGACCCAACAGCCCATCCATCTCCCCGCGCCGCTTCGGACTCAAGCATTTCAATCCAGCCAGGG
>DATLST010000242.1:0-2490 GCA_035534055.1 Candidatus Acidiferrales bacterium
GGTCACAAGGGACGCTCTGGTGGCGCTGGCAGGCGGATCCAATCTCTCGGCATCCCTATGAAATCACTGAAACCGCTTGAATTGCCTATTGTTCCTCATCCGTTCTTTTAAACCAGTGCTTGTTCAGAGGTTCCCTAGCAGCCGCGCATCATGCTGAAGGACGCTTTTGGCCCGAAGGAATCTCAGCTTTTCCTGGCATTTTCATGAAGAGAGATTCTTCGCTCCGCTCGAATGACGATCGAAACGAGTTTTTCAACAAGCTGCTAGGATGACATTTTTACGTTTACAAGACTCAGGAACCGCTAAAGAGCAGAGGAGCACCAAGTTTGGAGGTGTAATTGGGGCGGTAACGGTCTGTGTTATAGAGCTTGGCAACGTTTACTTTGCGTGGCCCCAGGGACGTATCCGGCAGGGCCGTGTGGGCATAGCGACCGTCCTGGATGCCGACCATTCGCCCAGTAGTGCCGGCACGAACGAGGTCAAGAGCGATATTGGCGAACGTGGTGGCGACGATCTGATCGATGGCATCGGGCGCGCCGCTGCGCAGATCGTAGGTAAGATCGCTGGACATCGTTTCCTCGCCGGTGCGCTGCTCGATTTCATGTGCCAGGGCATGTCCGATGTCGGCTTTTTTTCGGTGGCCATAGGCATCCGCTTGGCCGGTCTCTTCCACCTTTCCCTGCTCCCACATCGCGCCTTCGGAAACCACTATAACGGCATAATTGCTAGGATTATTTCGTTTGTCTTCCATGAGAAGGCTGATGGCGCGCTCCAGATTGAAAGGATATTCCGGAATCAGGCAGCGGGCCGAAGTAACGTAGGCCGTATAGAGAGCGGTAAAGCCCGCATCACGCCCGAAGATGCGGAAAACTCCGATTCTTTCGTGGGATCCCAGCGTGGTCCGCTGGCGTGTGATGGCTTCCTTCGCGCGGGTGATAGCAGTAGAAAATCCGATGCAATATTCCGTGCCATGGACGTCATTGTCCATGGTTTTCGGCACGCCAATCACCGGAAAACCTTTCGCGGAAAGAACGGAGGCGAAACTGAGCGTATCATCTCCGCCAATGACGATCAGACAACTGATCCCCAAGGACTCGAGGTTTTCGACCACAATAGGCGTGAAATCATAATTCCGACCGTCAAAATCCAGCTTTTTCAGCCGCTCCCGCGAGATGTGCTCGGGCACTTTCGATTCGGGAAACCTGCGTGGATTCATTCGCGAGGTGTGCAACACGGTGCCGCCCGTCCGGTCGATAACTCGTGTATTCTCCCGCGTCAGTTCGCGACTGTAGGTCGGATCATTGGTGTCTGCAGGATTGATGTTGGTCAATCCTTTCCATCCCCTCCGGATGCCGGTGACGCGGCGCCCCATTTCGCTCGCTCGATACACAACGGACTTGATCACCGAGTTCAAGCCCGGCACATCTCCTCCGCCGGTCAAGATTCCGATCTTCCTTGCTTCAGTCATGAGGCCGCCTTCATTGCGCTCCGAACTATTTCTATACAATCGTAGCAATCTGGCGAACGAAAGGAAATCCAGTAGTATGTGACGCGAGTTTTGCGTGACCGCATCTCTAAGGAGTGTTTATAACGGCTCGCACCCAATGGTCAGGAGGGTATGCCTTGGAAGAGAAGCATTGTTACTGGCGAGAAGAATTGAACGGGAGCAGACACGCTCCCAGCAGGCCTGCGTCCGGACCCAACTCGGCAGGCACAACGTATGTTTTGCCGCGTTGGAATCCGCCAGCCGCATTGGCAACAGGGGCAGTTAAGCGGTAGATGTAACTGCGGCGGCGCAATTCTTCAAAGAGTGCTGGCGAAGAAAGGCTCCAGGCATTCGCTAGGCCGCCGACGACGACGTAGAGCGGCAAATTCAACGTATTGACGAGGCTCGCCAAGCCAATGCCGAGCGAACGTCCTACGTGTTCGAAAATCGACTGCGCATCTGGATCGCCGTTCCGCGCGAGTGCAGCCACGTCGCGCGCCTCGAATGCGGGATGAACGGTTTGCAAAGCCGCAAGCCCCGGCGCTCTTCCCTGACGAATCAACTCTTCAGCCCTACGGGACACCCCAGTGGCCGACGCGTAAGGATCGAGACACCCGTTACCTCCGCACCCGCAGGCGATGCCGTCGGTCCTGATATTAAGATGGCCGACTTCTCCAGCCATTCCCGTCATTCCATCCCAGATTTTTCCGTACAGAATGATGCCGCCGCCCACGCCCGTTCCCAGGGTCAGCATACACAGGGAATCGACGCCGAGAGTTTTTCCGGCCCCGAGAATCGATTCCCCCCAGGGCAGCGACATTAGCATCGTTCTCCAACAATACCGAGGTTCCGAGGGTTCGTTCAGTGGCCTGTCGCAGTGAATTCGTTAGTACGCGATTCTGGGAAAAGAATGGGCCAAATAGCTGGCACCCGCCATTCGTACAGTTGCTCTTGGTTTTTGCGTGTGGCGTCTGCAGTAACACTTTCTCCGCGACAGGCCACTA
>DATLST010000243.1:0-13599 GCA_035534055.1 Candidatus Acidiferrales bacterium
TTACGGCTTCCGCATGCCTTCCGCGCTCGACAATCGCCCGCTGACGTTCGAGGAGTTCGAACATCGCATGAACCAGGTGATGTACGTTTCCGCCACGCCCGGCCCTTACGAGCTCACCAAATCCGGCGGCGCCGTGGCCGAGCAAGTGATCCGCCCCACCGGGCTCGTGGATCCCGAAGTGGAAGTGCGGCCCGTGAAAGGGCAGGTGGACGATCTGCTCGAGGAAATTCGCGTGCGCGCGGCGCGCAACGAGCGCGTGCTAGTCACCACCCTCACCAAGCGCATGGCCGAGGATCTCGCCGAATATTTCGCCGAGGTGGGCGTGCGCTGCCGCTATCTGCATTCCGAAATAGAAACGCTCGAGCGCGTGCGCATCCTCCGCAGTCTGCGGCGCGGTGAATTCGACGCCCTCATCGGAATCAATCTCCTGCGCGAAGGGCTCGACCTTCCCGAGGTGTCGTTGGTCGCGATTCTCGATGCTGATAAGGAAGGCTATCTGCGCAGCGCCACCTCGCTGATTCAGTCCATGGGCCGTTGCGCGCGCCATCTCGAGGGCAGGGCCATTCTCTATGCAGACCGCATGACGGACTCGATGCGCCAGGCCATCGGAGAGACCAGCCGCCGCCGCGCCAAGCAAGAAGCCTACAATCGCGAGAACAACATCACTCCGCAATCCATCGTGAAGTCCGTGGATATGCAGCTCGCCGCCATTGTGGAAGCGGATTATGTCACGGTACCCGCGGACGATGCCCTCGTCGGCGATATCAATAACGAGGAACAGCTTCTTCAGGCCATCGCGCAGCTCGAAAATCAGATGCGCGAAGCAGCCAGGAATTTTGAGTTTGAACGTGCCGCCGCCCTGCGCGACCGCATCCGCGCGCTCAAGCAGTGCGATCTCGGCGTGATCGCCTCCACGCCGCTGCCTCTCGCTCCCGGTCCCGCGGAATCGCCCGCAGCGGCAGCCGCCGAGAAAATCGCCGTGCCCACGTCGCCGTCCAGAACCCGTCTTCGCCGCCGCTGAGCGCAGTCGGCTACACCACGCCGCGCTTCAGCTCTTCCAGCGGATAAAATGTTCCGCGCCACACAATTCCCCCTTGCCATAGCGTGATAATCGTCGAGCGGGCCAGCATCCACGCGAAGATCAGCGCCCCCACCGGATACGTCAGCGCATACAGCGGCGACACTCCAAATTCCAGGCACACTCCGCCCTGCGCCACCACCGGCAATCCCACCGCGATCAGATCGAACGCGCGCGCCCATCCATGCGCGAACGGCAGCGCGGCCACCGGAAACACGCACAGAAGCAGCAGCGCGGATACCTGCACGAAAATAACCGGCAGCCGGAAGCCGGAAGTCGCGAAGAAATTTTTCGTTGTGCCGCGGATGATGTTGCCGATCCCCGCGTGCCAGTGTACGCTCACCGCGTTGCCCGCCTTGGCCACGCCGGAGCGGATTCCCGCCTCCTTGGCCAGTTTCCCGAGCTTCATGTCGTCCACCACTTCCATCGCCAGCCGCCGGTGCGTCCCCATCGCTTCATACGCTTTGCGGTGGATCATCTGGAAAGCGCCCACTCCCGCGTAGAGGCGCGACTGTGGATCGCTCACGCGCCACGGCCGGATGCCCACCAGGAATCCCAATCCGAAAAATGTCATCACGATTTTTTCGCCGATGCTCACCATTGTTGCGGTCCCGAGCAGCGTGAGATGTCCCCAGCCTTTTTCCTCCGCGAGCGCCACCGACCGGCGCAGCAGGTCCGGCTCGAAATGCACGTCCGCGTCGGTAAACACAATCCATTCCCCGCTTGACCGCTCGTAGGCCTGCTGCAAGGCGTGCGGTTTGCCCAGCCATCCGGGCGGAAGCGAATCGACGCGCGCATGTTTCAGCCGTGCATCTCTTCGCGCGGCGTCTTCCAGTATCTTTCCGGTGTCGTCTTCGGAGCGGTCGTCCACCGCGACAATCTCATAGCGAGGGTAATCGAGCGCCAGCAATGTGTCGAGAGCGCCGGTGAGCTTCTGCGCTTCGTCCCGCGCCGCGAATAGAATCGACACGGAGGGGCAGTCCTCGTCGCGCAGAGGAGTCACATCGGCCAGCGAGGGCATGGAAGGAATGCCCCTCGCAAACTCGGCGGCCTGCAGTATCCACACGAGTGCGGCGATTCCCAGCAGCGTCGTCCCCAGGATGTGCAATGCCGAATTTCCTCCAGCGCAAAAAGATCGAACACGTTATGCTATCACGTTGAATGATTCGGACCCTTTCCATTGTTGGCGCGTGGGCGCAACTCTCGCAAGGCGCCTGCGGGAATTGGGTTGGAGGATTGGCGCAGTCGTCACGCGGTCGGCGGCCACGCGCCCCCAGCTGGAGCGCGCGCTCAGAATTTCCAGGGGAGGCCAGAAGTGAAGAAACTTCATATTCCCGTTGAACACACGATGCTTGCGAACGGTTTGCAGGTCGTCGCGTCGCCGGACCGTTCCGCCCCGGTTGTCACGGTCGGCGTCTATTATCAGATCGGCTTTCGTCTCGAGCCTCGCGGGCGCAGCGGCTTCGCGCATCTGTTCGAGCACATGATGTTTCAAGGCTCGGAGAACGCCGGCAAGATGGAGCATATCCGGCTGATCAATTCCTCCGGCGGCCTGCTAAACGGCACCACGCATTACGACATCACCAACTATTTCGAGGCCGTGCCCTCGAACGCTCTCGAACGCGTGCTGTGGCTTGAGGCGGATCGTATGCGCGCCGTCAAGGTGGACGAGGAAAACCTGCGCAACCAGCGCGAAGTGGTAAAGGAAGAGGTCCGCGTGAACGTCATGAACCAGCCCTACGGCGGGTTCCCCTGGCTCGATCTGCCTCCCGTCGCATTTCGCAATTGGCCCAACGCCCACAATTTCTATGGCGATTTTGCCGATCTCGACGCGGCCACGCTCGCCGACGTGCAAAACTTCTTTCACACCTATTACGCGCCGAATAATGCCGTGCTCTTGATGCTGGGGGATCTCGACCCCGCCGAGGCTTTTGCATTGGCGAAGCGTTACTTTGAAGATATTCCCGCGGGCCCCATGCCGCCGCGCGCGGACGCGAGCGAGCCTCCTCAGACGGAGGAGCGCCGCGGCAAGGTGGACGAAAAATTCGGTCCCTTGCCCGCGATTGCCATCGGCTATACGCTGCCCTCGCGCGAAACCCGCGACTGGTACGGCGCGGGCATGCTCGATCGCGTCTTGCACGGCGGCCGCGCCGGGCGTGTCCATCGCCGCCTGGTGCTCGAAAAGCAGATCGCCGTCGAGGCCGACGGCAGCGCGGAACTTTTCGACACCAACGGCCCCACGCAGATGGTCACGCGCATCTTCCATAAGCCAGAGTTCGCTTCGGAAGAGACCATCGGCGTCTATGACGGCATGATTCGCGAAGTCCAGGAGCGGGGAATTCCGGAGGACGAGTTGGACCCGGTCAAAGTAAAATTCCGCGCCGATTACTATTCCATGCTCGAAGGAGGGATGGGATCTTATATGCCGCGCTTCGGCCTGATGCACTACCTTGCATGCTTCACTTTGTTTGACGGCGATCCGCAGCGCGTCAATACCGTGCTCGACGGCTTTCTGGCCGTCACCCCCGCCGAGGCACAAGCCGTCGCGCAAAAATACCTCGTTCCGCGAAATCGGGCCGTTCTTGTGCGCCAGCCCGTGAAGTTAGGAGTGGCTCAATGACAGTCACCAACGCCAGCCTCACCCCCGCCGATCGTTTGAAAACGCCCCCGGCGCTCGGCCCCGAGCGCCCCGTGGCGTGGCCCAAGCGAACGGTTCGCAAACTTTCGAATGGGATGCAAGTGGTCCTGGCCGAAAGCCACGCATTCCCGAAAATATCGGCGCAGCTTTTCTTCCGCAACGGCAATGCCATCGTCGCTCATCGTGTTCCCGGGCTGGCCGATATGACGGCTACCGTCGTTCGCATGGGCACCGCTTCGCGCTCCAGCCGCCGCATCGAAGAGGATCTGCGCCGCATGGGAGCCGACCTGGGCACGCATGCGGGCGCCGATTCGAGCACCATTTCCGCTTCCGGCGTGGCGGAATTTTCCGGCGGCATACTTGAGCTGATGGCCGATCTGGCCCGCAATGCCTCGTTCCCCGACGATGAATTCGAGCGGGAGCGCCGGCAGCGGTTCGAGGAGTTGCGTGTCGAGCGCACCACGCCGGGGTTTCTCGCGAGCGAGCGGCTGCGGCGCGTTCTGTTTGGCGAGCATCCCTACGCCATCGTCGCACCCACCGAAGAGCAGGTTGCTTCCTATCGCCGTGAGCAGCTCCTGGGTTTCTATCGCCAGTATTACGTCCCGGAAGATGCGCTGCTCATTGTCGTCGGCGACTTTTCCACCGAGGCCATGCTCGGCCAGATCGAAAAGACGTTTGGCGATTGGAAGGCTCCGCGAATCGAGTCTCCCCAATGGCCTGCGCCGCCGCGCACTCGCCGCCAGGTGCACCTGGTCCATCTGCCGGGAACGGTCCAGACGCAAGTATTGTTGGGCAACCTGGCCATCACCCGCAGCGACCCCGATTGGCACCGCCTGGTGCTTGCCAACTCCATCTTTGGCGGCGCGTTCCATTCCCGCCTGGTCATCAACATTCGCGAGCAGAAGGGCTACACCTATAGCCCGCGCAGTGGCGTCAATGCGCTTCGCCAGTGCGGATATTTCAGCGTGCATGCGGCTGTCCGCAACGATGTAGTGGCGGCCACGCTCACCGAAATGTTCTATGAGATGAATCGCATGCGCTCCCTTCCGGTCACGCCGGAAGAGCTCGAAAGTGCGCGCAGCTATTTGACCGGTGTTTTCTCGCTGGGCGTCGCCACTCAGGATGGCCTGATCGGCCAGCTCTCGACCGTCTATCTCGACCGCCTGCCGGAAACCTACCTGGAGACGTATCGCGAGCGGATTCGCGCTCTCACCGCCCAGGATGTTCTCGACGCCGCGCGGCGCTACTTCGATTCCGCGAACGCCGAGATCGTGCTGGTCGGCGACCGCGCGCAGGTCGCGGAGCAAGCCGCTCTTTTTGGCGATGTCACGGAGTACGATTCACAGGGAAACCAGGTGCGGTCCGCCGCGCGGGGTTGAGATGAGGAATGCGCAACGGAGGCGGACCCGGCGGCAGGCTGCGCTCGCCTTCGCCTCCGTTTTTCTGTTTCTCCTGGCTGCTGCCTGCGCTTCCGCGGCGCAGAAGCGCCCGCCGGCCAAGCCTGTCGATTTGAACTGCGCCACCGCCGAGCAGCTTGCGCAACTCCCTGGAATTGGACCCGCCACCGCGAAGGCCATCGTGCAATTCCGGGAGAAGAGCGGCCCGTTCGAGCGCGTGGAGGATTTGCTCGCGATTCACGGCGTATCGAAGAATAAAATCGAGAAGCTCCGTCCTTACGTCACCCTTTCGCCGCCGCCCCAGCACCACTCGTCGTAGCGGTACACGCCTGTCACATCACCTGGTGATTTTTGCTTTTCGCACCGATCGCAAGGGGCACTTGGTCCGCGATCTCCAGGCCATAGCCTTCCAGAGCCACAACCTTCCGAGGATGATTTGTGAGCACGCGAATCCGGCGCAACCCGAGATCGGTCAGAATTTGCGCACCGATTCCGCTTTCATGCTGGATGAGCCGTTGCCGTCCCAGATCCGCCTCGATCTGTTCGCGTGTATGGTAGATGATTCTCGGGAGTTCGTCGCCTTCTTCGGCCCGGCGTCCGATCTGGAATCCGCGCCCCGTGTGGTGCAGGTAAACGAACACGCCGCGATCTGCTTTGGCAATCGCTTCGAGCGACCGCTCCAGGATCGCGCGGCAGTCGCACGTCGTCGAGCCCAGCACGTCGCCGGTCAGGCAATGCGAATGGACGCGCACCAGTGGCATGTCGTTTTCCGAAGGCGCGCGCCCATCGCTCTGCAAGTCGCCCCGCACCAGCGCCACATGCAGCTCGCCGTCCACGTCGCTCGAATACGCGATCATCCGGAAGTCTCCGTATTTCGTGGGGAGCACCGATTCCGCGATCCGCCGTACGTACCGTTCATGCTGCATCCGGTAGCGGATCACGTCCGCCACCGTCACGAGCTTCAATTGGTGCGCCGCGCAGAATTCCATGAGCTCGGGGATGCGTGCCATCGTCCCGTCGTCATTCATGATTTCGCAGATCACTCCGGAGGGCTCGATTCCCGCGATGCGCGCCAGATCGACGGACGCCTCGGTCTGCCCGGCGCGCACCAGCACGCCGCCGCTCCGCGCCCGCAGGGTATACACATGCCCCGGACGCGCCAGGTCTTCGGGCCGGGTTTGGGGATCGGTCGCCGCCAGGATCGTCGTGGCCCGGTCGGACGCGCTCGTGCCGGTTGTCGTTCCGCGCCGCGCGTCGATCGGCTCGCAGAAGGGCGTCCCGAATGCGGAGCTGTTCCGTGGCGAGATCGGCGCCAGTCCCAGCACCTCGCAGCGTTCTTCGGTGAGCGTCAGGCAGATCAGCCCGCGGCCGTATTTCGCCATGAAGTTGATGGCTTCCGGAGTCACCTTCTCCGCCGCCATGGTCAAATCGCCTTCATTCTCGCGGTCCTCGTCGTCCACCAGCACGATCATGCGGCCTTGGCGGATTTCTTCGACGGCTTCCTCAATGGTTGCGAAGGGTAGTTTGTGTTCGCTCATGTCCGTATTTTGTCCGGGAAAAAGAAAATCAAACAGACCGTCTGCCGCAGTCGGCGTGCCACCCTAATAAATCTAATGATAAATCAATCCCGGTTCGAAAGTATTGCCCGGATGCTGTCTCGCCCCGTTTCCGTGTTCCTTTTAGGGTATGATCCCCGATTCGAAATGAGCGCTCCGGCTGATTGACGTGGCGACCACCGATCTGAAAATCGACAATCCCCTGCGGCCGACCGTGTCCTCGTGGCAGGCCTGGTGGCCCGTCGTGATGATGATGGGCTGTTCGTTCCTCAGCTATTTTGACCGTCAAATCCTGGCCGTGCTTTCCCCCATGATCCTGTCCGACCTGAAACTGAACGCCGAAAAGTACAGCCAGATCATCAGCGCGTTCAGCGTGGCGTACATGCTCGGCAATCCTATTTGGGGCGCTGTTCTCGATCGCATCGGCCTACGCCGGGGTATGACGCTGAGCGTCAGTATCTGGACCATCGCATGCGGCGCTCATGCCATGCTCGCCGGTTTTCTCGGCTTTGCCGTCGCGCGCGCCGTGCTCGGTTTTGGCGAAGGCGCCACGTTCCCCGGCGGCCTGCGCGCCGCCATGGACTGGCTCCCACCCCAGAAGCAGTCGCGAGGCATCGCCGTGGCCTACAGCGGAGGATCGCTCGGTGCGATTCTCACCCCTGTGGTAATCACGCCGGTCGCCATTGCCTACGGTTGGCGCGCCGCCTTTATCGTCACCGGAATCGCCGGCCTGCTTTGGGTGATTGTCTGGCGCCGTACCGTCAACTTCTCCCTGGTGGCGTCCAGTCGCCAGGCCCAGACGATCATCCTCCCCGATCTTTTCGAGCGCCGCTTTTGGAGTCTCGTATCGTCCTACGCGCTGGGCGCTCTGCCGTTGGGACTCATCCTGTACCTTGCTCCTCTCTATCTCGCGCAAGTGCTCGGCTTCACGCAATCCTCGCTCGGCCGCATTCTCTGGATTCCGCCGCTGGGCTGGGAGATCGGCTATTTCTTTTGGGGATGGTTTGCAGACCGCTTCGCGGCCGCCAACAGGCGCCCTGCGTGGCTGATCTTCCTCCTGGCATTGTTGAGTTTGCCTTTCCTTGGCGTCACCGCATCCCTCAATCCGGCCATCGTGCTCGGGCTGATGTTTTGGTCCACATTCATCTCTTCCGGTTTCGTGATCGTGGCTCTGCGCACCAGCGCGCTCGCGTATCCGCGCGAGCAGACCGCCTTGGTTGCTGGCATTGGAGCCGGCTCCTGGTCCGCGTTCGTGGCCATCGTACTCCCCATTTTAGGCCGCATGTTTGACGCCGGGCATTACACCACCGCCTTCGTTTTCGTCGGTGTGATTCCCTTGTTCGGAGCGTTTTTCTGGTGGCTGCTCACGATGCCCAACGCTGCCTCCGCTCCGCCGGCTTCTAGCGCTTCCTGAGTTACCCAGGTGTTTGCTTTCCCCGCCGCCCGCACACGCCCAAAGAAAAAGGGCGCCCCGGCAGTTTGCACCGGGACGCCCTGTGAATGGGCCGCTGACACGCGGCCGCTTCGGTTTAGTACATGCCGCCCATGCCGCCGCCACCCGGAGGCATACCGCCCCCGCCGCCTGCGGCCTTCTTTTCGTCTTCCTTGATGTCCGCCACCAGAGCTTCGGTGGTCAGCATCAGGCCGGCAATCGACGCTGCATTTTGCAGCGCCAGGCGGGTCACCTTGGCTGGATCGATCACGCCGGCCTTCACCAGGTCGCCGAACTCGCCCGTATCCGCGTTGAACCCGAAATTATCTTCCTTGGATTCACGGATGCGGCCTACGATCACGGCGCCTTCATGGCCCGCATTGTGAGCGATCTGCCGCATAGGCTCTTCTAGCGCGCGCTTGACGATGTTCACCCCGATCAATTCATCGCCTTCCAGCTTGAGCTTTTCCAGAGCCGCAATGCAGCGAACCAACGCCACGCCGCCGCCGGGGACAATTCCTTCCTCGACTGCCGCGCGCGTTGCGTGCATGGCGTCCTCGACGCGAGCCTTTTTTTCCTTCAGCTCGGTCTCGGTCGCCGCGCCCACCTTGATCACCGCCACGCCGCCCACGAGCTTCGCGAGCCGCTCCTGCAGCTTCTCGCGGTCGTAGTCCGAAGTGGTGTCCTCTACCTGTGTGCGGATCTGCCTGACGCGGCCCTCGATCTCGCTCGACTTCCCGCCGCCCTCGACGATCGTGGTGTTGTCCTTGTCGATGGTCACCTTCTTGGCTCGCCCGAGATCTTCCACCTTCACGTTCTCGAGCTTGATCCCGAGATCCTCCGTGATCGCCTTGCCGCCGGTCAGTGTGGCGATATCTTCCAGCATGGCCTTGCGGCGGTCGCCGAAGCCCGGTGCCTTCACCGCGGCGCACTGCAGCGTTCCTCGGAGCTTGTTCACCACCAGCGTCGCAAGCGCTTCGCCTTCGACGTCTTCCGCGATGATCAGCAGTGGCTTGCCCATCTTGGCGATCTGCTCGAGCAGGGGAAGCAGATCCTTCATCGAGCTGATCTTCTTTTCGTGGATCAGAATGCGCGCGTCTTCCACCACGCACTCCATCCGCTCCGGGTCGGTGACGAAGTAAGGGGAGAGATACCCGCGGTCGAATTGCATTCCTTCGACCACCTCGAGCGTCGTCTCCATCGTCTTCGATTCCTCGACCGTGATCACTCCGTCCTTGCCGACCTTCTTCATTGCCTCGGCAATGATCGACCCGATCTGCCGGTCGTTGTTGGCGCTAATCGTGCCCACTTGCGCGATCATGTCGCCCTTCACGTCCTTGTGGAACTTCTTCACTTCTTCGACGGCCACTTCCACCGCTCGTTCGATCCCGCGCTTCAGGGCTGTCGGGCTTGCGCCGGCCGCCACCGTCTTCACGCCTTCGCGGAAGATGGCCTGTGCCAGCACGGTTGCTGTGGTGGTGCCGTCGCCCGCTACGTCCGACGTCTTGGATGCGACTTCACGCACCATCTGTGCGCCCATGTTTTCGAGCGAATCAGGCAGCTCGATTTCCTTCGCTACCGTGACGCCGTCCTTGGTGATGATCGGCGCTCCGAACTTTTTCTCGATCACCGCATTCCGCCCCTTCGGGCCTAGCGTGATCTTCACGGCGTCGGCCAGTTGGTTGACGCCGCGCAGGATCGCCTGGCGCGAATTCTCGCCAGTCACAATTTGCTTTGCCATGAGTCCTCTTCCTCCTCGATCGTTCTCTGGATGGTTTTTCGGACGGCTGGCGCCGGTCCGGGTTTAGGTTACTTCTTGCCGCCGGCCGCTTTGGCCGAGCTGCCGATCTTCGCGAGGATCTCGTCTTCCTTCAGGATCATGTATTCCTCGTCGTCGATCTTGATGTCGTTGCCGCTGTATTTGCCGAACAGGATTCGATCGCCGGCCTTCACGTCGAGCTGGATCCGTTCGCCTTTTTCATTCAGCTTTCCGGCTCCAACGGCGATCACTTCACCCTCTTGCGGCTTCTCTTTTGCCGAGTCCGGGATGATGATTCCACCCTTCACGGTTTCTTTCTCTTCCAGCCGCCTCACCAACACGCGGTCGTGTAGCGGTGTGATGTTTACAGCCATTTGGGCAGTCCCTCCGATAAGATACTCAGATTGTCTGAGACGCAGGGCCGGTTGGCACTCTTCTCAGGCGAGTGCTAATATAGCAAATCAACGTCGCGTGTCAAGCAAAACCGGGTAAATCCACGGTCGCCATGAGCTCCGAACCAAAAATTAACGATAATTATTGCAATAGGTTACAACCTATCCTACATTTTTGCTGAGAGCGGTTCCCGAAAGGCTGCGCGTGCCCGATCCTTCGACCTCCGTTGCTGGCTTTGTCCTTGCGGGAGGCGAAAGCTCGCGCATGCGCCGCGATAAGGCTCTCTTGGAAATCGATGGCGTCCCCATGCTTCTTCGCACAGCTCGCTTGGTGCAATCCGTATCTGCCTCGCTGGCCGTGATCGGTGCATCCGAAGCGTATCAACCTCTGGGATTGCCGCTTTTACCCGACGACTGGCCGGGAGCTGGACCTCTTGGCGGCATCGCCACCGCTCTCCGCGCTTCGACCCTTCCGTGGAATCTCGTCGTTGCCTGCGACCTTCCCCACCTTACAGCCGCATGGCTCGCCTATTTGATCGAGCGTGCTCTCGCATCCCGCGCGGATGCCGTACTGCCCATGAACGTCCGCGGCGCCGAGCCTTTGTGCGCGATGTATCATAAGCGGTGCGAGCCGAAGATTCGCGCCGCGCTTGCTCGCGGCACGAGAAAAGTCACCGAGGGGTTTGCCGGCCTTTGCGTCGAGGCCATCGAACGCGCCGAATGGAAATTCTTTGATTCGGACGGAGTCCTGTTCAAGAATATGAATTCCCCGGCCGACTACGAAGAAGCGAAAGCGAGGCTCGGCAAGAGTCCAAAGTCCATCTCGTGAAGGCGGGGTGCCGGAAGCCGCGCTCACCCAGACATGCACAATCATTATTTCGAGTTTCGCAGCGTCTTCAAGTCTTTCGACGACCATGCCGTTCTGCGCGACGTCAGCTTTCACATCGAACAGGGCGAGACGGCCGTGATTATGGGCCGTAGCGGCGTCGGGAAGTCGGTCTTGCTGAAGCTGCTGCTCGGGTTTCTTAAGCCCGATCAGGGCCGCATCATTGTTGCGGGCCAGGACGTCACCGATTGGACGGAAAAGCAGTTTGCCGAAATTCGCCGCCGCGTGACCATGGTGTTTCAGTCCGGCGCGCTTTTCGATTCGCTCACCGTCGCCGAAAACGTCGCCTTTCCTCTTACGGTCGATGGCGGCCGTCGAGACGAAGCAAAGGACGAGAAGCGGGTAAGAGAATTGCTCGAGATGCTGGAGGTGTCTCCCTTCGCGGACCGCCTGCCGGACGATCTCAGCACCGGCAGCAAGCGCGCCGTCGCCATCGCGCGGGCCCTCGCCGAAAATCCCGATGCCATTCTTTACGACGAGCCCACCACCATGGTCGATCCGCTCATGGCCGTGCATATCGGCGACCTGATCTTGAAACTCAAGCAAACGCTCCACAAGACCGCGATCGTCGTCACGCACGACACTCATCTGGCGAAAAAACTTGCCGACCGCATCATCTTTCTGCAGGAAGGCCGCGTCTCCTTCTTCGGCACTTGGCCCGAGTTTGCAGCGTCGAAAGATCCGTTCCTTCACAATTTCCTTCTCCAGGACGAGCTTATCCCCGCTCTGGACGCCTCGGTGTGACCCTTCCCGATTCATCCTCAGCCAATCCCAGGAAGAATCTTCTCCGCGTGATGGGCGTCTGGGATGTTCTCCTGTTCAATATCGCGGCGGTGTTGGGTCCGCGGTGGATCGCCGCCGCCGGGCACAACGGCCCTTCCTCCATCAGCATTTGGATCGTGGCCGCTCTGTTCTTCTTTCTACCCACCACCTTCATCATCGTCGAACTTTCCACCCGGTTCCCCGAGGAAGGCGGCCTCTACGTCTGGTCAAGAGAGGCTTTCGGCGAATTTCACGGGTTTGTGGCCGGCTGGACGTACTGGATTTACACGTTTTTCTATTTTCCGGGTCTTCTCATGGCCAGCGCCGCGATGAGCGCCTACATCGGCGGCAACGCCACCGCATCCCTGGCGCAGAATCGCATCTTCCTGCTGGTCGTTTCTTTTTTCGTTTTATTTATTGCCGTGTTTTTGAACATCATCGGCCTCAATGTTGGCAAATGGCTGCAAAACGCGGGCGGCGTCGGCACTTACGTTCCGTTGTTGATGCTCGTGGGCCTGGGCGGATATCTGTGGTTCACGCGCGGTCCGCTCACCCATTTCACGTTCTCCAATATGCTGCCTGTGTGGAACTGGAATACCGTCAACTTCTGGCCGCAGATCGCTTTTGCGTTTGCGGGCCTTGAACTATGCTCCGCCATGAGTGAGGAAATTCGCGAGCCGCGCAAGACGTTTCCTCGCGCGGTGTTTGGCTCCGGGATTCTGATCGCTTTAATCTACATCGCCGGGACGTTTGCCCTGCTTGCGATTCTCCCCGCCGGCGCGGTGGACCCCAAGAGCGGCGTCTTTCAGGCCATCACCGCCTGTTCCACCATGCTGCGTGTCGGATTTTTCGGCGTCATTGCCGCACTTCTCGTCACGGTAGGTAACGCGGGCGGGGTGGGTTCCACGGTGGCGGGCGTCGCCCGCATTCCGTTCGTTGTGGGCATCGACCGATATCTCCCCGCGGCATTCGGGAAGATTCATCCGCGGTGGAAGACGCCGTGGGTTTCCATCCTCGTTCAGGCCGTCATTTCAGGCGTGATTCTCCTGCTGATCCAGGTAAACGAGACGGCCAACAGCGCCTATCAGATTCTCGTGGACGCGGGCACCATCCTCTACTTCATTCCGTTCGTCTACATGTATGCGGCGGTCATCAAGCTCGCCTATCGCGCCGACCGCGGGAAGAGCGAGCAAGCCGTGCTGATTCCCGGAGGTAAATTCGGCGTCTGGCTCGCCGGTTCTCTGGGATGTCTCGTCGTGCTGGCGGGAATTGTCCTCTCCCTCATTCCGCCGGGCGAGTCTACCCACAAATGGCTCTTCGAATCGAAGCTCGTCGGAGGCACCCTGCTGGGAATCTTGATCGGTTTGACGTTGTATTATCGCGGCGCTCGCCAAAAAGCCCGCGAGTCCGCGCTGCTTTCCTCGTAAAACCAACTGATGCTAATGTTGCTAATTCTTAGCAGCGGACTCCCCCTGACCAGCCCGAGTTTTTGTACCAAGGCGAGTGAGAGAGTTTACATCACAGACAGGGCCTGTGAAATTGAGTATGGTGGAACCAGGGGGGCTACAGGCCGCCGGCGGCCTGTAGCCTAGCGCCGAATGAGGTCGCCTTGTGTTGTATTCCACTCGCCACTTCTCGATCACGATCTGTGCCTCCTTCAACGAGTAAAAGATCTCTCCATTCAAGCATTCGTCCCGCA
>DATLST010000244.1:0-15198 GCA_035534055.1 Candidatus Acidiferrales bacterium
CTGGCAGCTGAGCCATTATGCCCGTAAGGCTCTTCGCCGCATGCGCAGACGAACCACGCTCGTCACTGGCTTCTGGGCTCAAGCGGACCCGTTCTGACGTCACTATACTATGCGAGACTCAATAGGTTCATTGTAGTCTGCGCAAATATTGCGGCAGCTCGCGAATTGAGCCCAGGAGAACCTCCGGCTGGGCAGCAAGCATGCGCTCCGCCGTTGGGAACGGGCCGAGCACGCCGATGGCGCGAACCCCGGCGCGCCGTGCCATCTTGATATCTTCCGGGGCATCGCCCGCATACACGCATTCTTCCGGATGAGCGCGCAGCCGCTCCAGCGCGAGCTGCAAAGGTGCCGGGTGAGGCTTCTTCCGTGGCGCATCCTCGCTGCAAATGCAGGTTGCGAAGTACTTCCCGAGATCGAATGTTCGGAGTTGCCGACGTACCCGGCTGCGGCTCCCGCTCGTGACTACTCCCAGCCTAAAGCGCCGCTTGAGCGAACGCAACACGCCTCGCGCACCCGGCAATAAAGCTGGAGCTTCTCGCGCATAGGCGAGCCTCCACAAGCGATCGGCCTCGGTCCATTTGGCCCGCGGAATCCGTGCTGCGCGGTAGACGCGATACCAGTCCGGAGAATAATGTCGCTCGATTTCTCGAAGGCCCCAGTCGATTCCGAGCGCGCCGAACATGGTTAGATAGGCACTGGCGTCCGCCGCGTACGAATTGAGTAGGGTGCCATCCCAATCCAATAAAACGGCATGCACGTTGGTATTGACTCGATTCACAACAGAGAAATAGTACCAGACAAACAGCGACACGTGCGCTCGCAGAGCACGTTATCGAAGCGAACCGTGAATGTGGAAAACTAAGAGGTTCGAAAACGCAGTGGGATCACATCGTCGCGCTTCAAGGCAAAATCATCGAAGCTGGCGGCGTATCCTCGCCATCCAGGAGTAACGGTTTCTTCGGCGCGCACGATGTGTGCCGCCGTGCACATTTGAACTCGTCCTTGGCCCAGTGGCCGATCCACCAGTGCGACTTCCAGTTTGATCGCGGTGCCGGGCTGGAGATCGCGGGGCGCGAGGAAATACACCCCACTCGAGCTGATGTTCCGCGTGACGAGCGTCACCGGCATCGACTCAGTCAAATCGCTCATACTTGTCAACTGCAGTGGAAGGCAAAGCAATGCGCGCGGATAACGCCGGCGTTCGTGCGCCACACCGACTGCATGCGTCGGGACGCGTCTGAAACGGCGAGGCCCAGGCTTTCCTGACATTGCCCGGACAGCTTCGGTGCCGCGCAATTCGCTCACTCGCGAAACCGCGGTCGATTGTTCTTCTACCCCTGGAACTGCCCCCATACCTGCTCCCAAGACTCTGACGAATGCCCCTAGGTGATTCGAATATGATCGCGGCGGTGGCGGTCGTCAAGGTCCGTAGAATGAATTTTCTACATGATGTACCTATTTGGTACGGGGCCGGGCGCTACCGGTGGACCGAAGAGGTGTTTCGGGTCGGTAATGGCCACGCGCGAGCAGCCGTATCGCTGGCTTATCAGAGAAAGGTTACACAAGTCCGCTTAGCAATGAGCGATAGGCATAAGCTCCTGGTAGGCCTTAGCTGCTGACCATTGATTTATTCACCGGGTCAAGGTTCCAGACGAACCACCGATTTTGATAGAATATTTACTCTATTCTCTCTCGGGGCTGCTTCTGTTACCAAGCAAGATGGAATTTTCCATCTGTGGACAACTCAACTGCTTATCATCGTCGACTCCCTCAAACTAACGGAGCGCGAGGAATAACTTGAATAGATACAGCCTAACCGAGTCACTCGATGCCGGGGCTCGTTTTCCCGAGCGTCGAACGGTTCCTCGGTATGCCCTCGTCGCAAGCATCGAGATTTTCGAGCCCATCACCAACACGCGGATTGCCGGAGAAACTTCCGAAATCAGCGTAAAGGGTTGCTATATGGTGACATCGAGCCCACTTGCGATCAACACCGTTGTCCAGCTTCGCGTTCAGAGGGCGGGTAGTACTTTTGAAACCTGGGGCAGGATTGCCAACATTCAAGAGAGGACAGGTATGGGGTTGGCCTTTTTTCAATCCCGGTCGGAACAGGAGAAAGTCATCGCCGGCTGGATCACAGAGCTCAGTTCCCAGGGTGAGCAATCGGCTGTTCGGAACTCGTGATGCAGACGAAAAGCACTTCACAGTCCCTCGATAATTCGAATGTCGCGATCGGCCGCTCCGCCTAGTATTTTCAACGCCGCCTGATAAGCAGGGCTTTCAAACGTAGCGATGGCCTTTTCCACGCTATCGAACTCGGTGACCACGGTTCGCAAATTCATCCCGTTCTCGTAAGTCTTCACGACCCCGCCACGGGCCAAAAATCTTCCGCCGCCCGCCTGAATTGCCGGCCCCGCCAGCTTCGCATATTCAACAACTGCATTCGAGTCTGAAACCGATCTGTAGAAGGTAACCCAGTATCCCTTGGCCATTCGTCCCCTCTGTGCATACATAAATAAAACCACAAGATCATAATGGCTGGCGTACGATCTCGTCCACCAATATCCGAAATATGCGGGTTCCAGCATGAGGAACCATGCCAGTTCTGTCACAGATCGTGCGGAGCGCTAAGGCTTAGTAAAGGAAGAAGCGGAACGTGAGGCGGATATCTTAGCGACAGGGCTGACTGAACACGGAAAAGCCGCGGCCGAAAATGCTGATATTTTGCACACTTCGCTCCGCAACCTTAGAAACTGACGGAGTCAATCCGCGGCGGAAGCCCATGTTTGCGCGCGCTCGGCGCAGCGTATGCATACCTTAGCCCAAGGCAGCGCTCGAAGCCTGGCGTCCGGGATCGGCCCGCCACAGGATTCACATATGCCATAATCTCCGCTTTTAATCCGTTCAAGCGCCGTCTTCACCTGGTCGAGCATGCGGCGCTCGCGTTCCAGAGTTGCGACAGCGAGGTCTTTCGACGTGCTGTCGCTGGCCAAGGCAGCTTCATCATCCGGTTCGCGATCAACGAAGACCTCACCAAGTCGTGTGTTGAGTCTGACGCTCAGTTCGTCTCGCTGAGAGGTTAAAGCCTTTTCCAGAGCTTCGTATTTTCGGGCACTGACCTTCGGCAATGTTGGCATGGCTACAAAACCTCCGGCGTTTCGTTATGGATTTTATCGACGATACGCGACTCGGCAATCTGTTAGACGCAATAACCCGGGAATTAGCTAGCTCAATTTGAGCGCAATAACTTCACCGGTCAACTTCCCCGATGGCTAGCTGCTTGCTTTGGCTTTCCAAACTTGAAGAAGCCATCGTTTAGCCGCCTCCGGTGCAGTGCCGGAGTCTAGGGCTGTACGCCAAGGCCTGCTATCGGTTCGTGTCTGTATGCGCGGCGAATAGTTCCTGTACTGAATTGATCGAAAAAGGAAAAACGTCATCGCCTGTAGCCGAAGCAGGGAGATGCGGGGGATTATCTGCGTTCGATCCTCTGCATTAGACGCCATGCAACTGCGAGCAGAAATGCTTGCACATACATAGGGCAGCGAGATCGCGCACACTCGGGACATTCGTGTTGAGTGCTATGCCGCAAAAATCATTCTACCAAAGATCGGTTTACGCAAGCCGCAGCGTGGAATGGTGAGCAGTGGGCTGGGTGCGGGGGATATCAGTTGTGGCGAAATATAGAGGGGAATGCCCTCCGCTCACCTGTGCGGATTTGCCCTTACTTCTTGGGATTCTTGGAACTCTTGTGGCTGCTCTTCTGATGTTCTCGTAATTCATTAGGGGAATTGAACGTCTGACCACATTCATTACACTTGTGTTCCGCCATATATCACCTCTGCCGGACAAATTGAAAACGAGGTTCGCGCTGATCCTCACGGCGACTGTAGTTGGCACGCAAGCTTTATAACAATACGGAGAAGTCTGTAGGAAAGGAGCCATTCAGCTGTAGCAATGACAAAGAAGGGGAGTGTAAAGGGAAACTCCTTCATTCCATGCGATTCCGTGCTTGCATGGTCTAATGCAGCCTTTACTTAGAGTTTGCCCACGAGCTTCGTGACTTCCTCAAGGACGCACCGTGTTGTTTCAGGTCGTGTGGTTTCCGCATAAATCCGCAGCATGTGCTCGGTTCCCGAGGCGCGCACCATTACCCACCCGATATCCGCGAGGTACATCTTGATGCCGTCGAGATCCTCGCGGCGCGCAATCGGCCAATCGAGCAGATGCTGGAATTTGACATCGGCGAAGTGCGCGACCGCACGTTCCGCCTGTCCGTTTTTCAACGTGAGATCTACCCGGCCATAATGATACTCACCGAACTCCCGTTGTAGCACGGCAACCAACTCGCCTAAACGCTTGCCGTGCCAGGCCATCACCTCCGCCAGCAGCAGAGCGCTCGCCGTGGCGTCGCGCTCCGGAAGATAGAGTTTCGTCGCGATTCCGCCGCTTTCTTCGCCGCCTAGCAGAATGTCGCCCTCGATCATCCGGTCGCAGATGTATTTAAATCCGATGGGTGTCTCCCAGACCTTACGCCCGAATCTCGCCGCGATCTTGTCAATCATCTTTGTGGTGGAAAATGTCTTCGCCACTTCGCCGCTCAGCTTTCGCGTGCCCGCGAGATGCCACAGAAGGATCGAAAATATCTGGTGAGGCGTCACAAACGCACCGTTTTCGTCAATCGCGCCGATGCGGTCGGCATCCCCGTCCAAGGCAAATCCTGCGTCGTAGTGACCTTTGTGGAGCGCTTGGCGGAGTGCTTCCACGTGCGGTTCAATCGGCTCCGGGTTTACGCCACCGAAAAGCGGGTCGTGCGTGCCGCAAATTTCGTCTGCTTCGATTCCCCTCCGGCGAAACAGTTCGCGCAGCAAACCGAGACCCGCTCCGTGCATTGGATCGATGAGGAAACGGAACTTGGAGATGCGCAGGCGATCCCAGTCCACTAAGCCGCCGAGAGTTTTGAGATACGGCGTGCGGACATCAAGGGAATGAATCAAACCGGCACGCGGAGGAAGAGAAGGAATGCCGTCGCGGAGCACTCTCTCGAGCTCCGTTTCGATTTGCGCTACGATCGCCGGCGAGGCCGAGCTTCCATAGCTAGCCTTGAACTTGATGCCGTTCCATCGATAGGGGTTGTGGCTCGCGGTTATCTGGATTCCACCTGCCGCGCCGCGCTGCCTTACTAGAAGAGAAAGCGCCGGTGTCGGGCAAGCCTCCATCGCAAGCCCAACGGGCATACCCGTTGCAGAAACGGTCTCTGCCGCCACGCGCGCGAATCGTTCGGAACCGAAGCGCGTGTCGTAGCCTATAAGAATCCCATGCTCCGGGTTTGCCCCGCGAACCACGTAGCGGGCGATCGCATGCGCCACCTTACGGACGTTCTCGCAGGTGTAATCTTCGGCGATAACGCCGCGCCAACCATCCGTTCCGAATTTGATTGCGGTCACGGCTCAGCAGTATAAGCGATGCGATTTACGACGGGAAGCCGAGACTGAATGGCACGCGCGCGGGGATTTGCACTCCGTTTCAGAGGCCACGCGCTAAAGAAGCGTAACCTTTTTATGTCTCTTCTCCTCGAGCCATTGCACGATTTTACCCACATCCTGGGAGCGGTGACGCGGGCAAAGAAGTAACGCGTCGCCGGTTTCGACGAGGACGAGATCGCACACGCCAATCGCAGCCACGAATTTCCGAGGGCTCCAGAAATAATTTCCGGTCGCGTCGATCGTAAACGACGGGCCCACGGAAACATTTGCGCCGGGCTTGGCCGCGAGGAGTTCGTAAACAGCGCCCCACGAACCAATATCGCTCCAACCGACGTCGGCAGGAATCACCGAAACGCGTGGCGTGCCAGTAGCGCGTGTTGCCGGTTCCATAACCGCGTAGTCCACGGAGATATTCGTCAGCCGGGAATACGTCTGGCGCAGCGCCGAAGCATAGTGCTGCGTGCCAATGGTCTTGGCCAGTTCGGCCAGCCTGTCGTACGTTTCGGGGAGAAATCGCTGCAAGTTCTCAAGGAATGTGGAAACGCGCCAGAAAAACATGCCTGCATTCCAGAGATATTTGCCGGAGGTTACATACTTGCGTGCAACCGGCAATCCGGGCTTCTCCGCGAATCGCAGGACCTTGTACGCCGCCACGCCGCGCGGCTTCTCCGACAAGTTTCCTCGCTCGATGTACCCGTAGCCTGTTTCGGGACGCGTGGGCGGAACGCCCAGGACAACAAGATTTCCTGGCGAGCGCGCCAATTCGAGCGCGGCACGCACGAGGGATCGATAGCGAGAAGCGTGTGCGACATAGCTGTCGGAGGGCAGGACGGCCATTAACGCGTCGCCATGTTCGCGAGCTAAATGAATTGCTGCCAATCCAATGGCTGCCGCAGTGTTGCGTCCTGCAGGCTCAGCGAGCACGTGCGATGCTCGGACCCCGTGCATCTCGCGGCGCACGGCGGCGGCTTGCTGGATATTCGTCACCACCCACATATTCTGCATTTGGATTATCGGCTTCAGGCGCGCGACGGTTTGACGCAACATCGTTTCGGGCCCTGTGATATTCAGGAGTTGTTTCGGCGTGCGCGCGCGGCTTCGTGGCCAGAAGCGCGTTCCCCGCCCTCCTGCCAGAAGCACGGCACAAACGGGCAGCGATTCTCGATAGTTAGTCCTCTTCATAGGTGGACGATCCGGGCCATGGACGCCCGATCGATGCCGCGATCCGTGAGCTGCCGAACGAATTCATTTATATTGCTCGGCACACAGGTTCGCAGGAGCGTCGTGCGCTCGCACGGACTCAATTGAAAATCCCCGAGTGTGGCGGGTACCATCCACACTTGTGCAGGTCCGTATTCCAGGCTTTCGGCTTTCCAATGGATGTTCCCGTCACCTTCCAGAAAAATCAGGAGATCGAAGTACTCGCGCGAGGTGGCGGCGGAGATGTTGTCGCCAAATTCCCATTTTTCCGTTGCAAAATACCGGCAGGCGGCAAAATAGGTTTTCGTGACGGCACCCTGTTCGATTCGTACCGCGTCGATCTTGCCGCCGGTCTGCTCGCCAAAACGGATTACCTCCAGGGCCTTTTCGATGTGCAGCGGCCGCGTCGCCCTTTTTGCATCACGTCGGTTGTAGTCGTACACGCGATAGGTCAAATCGGACTGCTGCTGGATTTCGCACAACAGTAGGCCAGGCCCGATGGTGTGGGCGGTTCCGGCGGGAACGAATACCGCTTCGCCTGCACGTATCGGAATGTGTGTGAGGCACTCTTCGGCCAACCCATCCGCAATGGCACGCTGGAAATCTTCGCGAGTCACGTGTGGCTTCAGTCCGACCAGAACTTCCGCACCGGGACGCGCCTGCATGGCGTACCACATTTCCGTCTTGCCGCGGCCTCCCACGGCTTGCTCGTGCCGCGAGGCGTAGGCGTCATCCGGGTGTACCTGCACAGAAAGCTTGTCCTCAGAGAAGATAAATTTTATCAACAGAGGGAAATCGCCATCGCGCTTGGCTGAGGTGCCTCTCCATTCCGGCGGCATCGCACGCCAGGCATCGCCAAGACTCCGGCCGGTGAATGGACCGTTCACAAAACGACATTCACCTCCAGTCATCCATGCTTCACCGACAGGTTCCGTGAGGCCCGATTGCTTAGGAAACAGAGGCGCGAGAGAAAGCGATCCCCATGGACGCGGGCTGAAGACAGGCTCCAGGCGCGCAGGGCAAAGAATCACGTGGTTTGGCTGGACGAGCTTCCGAAGAAACGTTCCAGCCTCCGCAGCCCTTCCTCGATGCGATCGAGAGAGGTCGCGTAGGAGAGCCGCAGATAGCCCGGTGCGCCGAACGCTTCGCCGGGAACAACGGCGACGTGCTCACGCTCGAGAAGTTGCTTGGCAGCCGCCGTGTCATTGAGCAGGCCAGCATGGAAGTTCGCGGAAATATTCGGAAACACGTAGAAAGCTCCCTCCGGAGCCGTGCACGTCACGCCGGGGATAGCACGCAGGCCGGCCAGAATACGTTCGCGCCGACGCGCGTATTCAGCGAGCATGGTTCCCACCGAATCCATCGGTCCGCGCGCGGCTTCGAGCGCGGCGTACTGTGCGATCGAAGTGGGGTTCGAGGTGGACTGACTCTGTAGCTTGGTCACCGCTCCGATGAGCCGCTGAGGCGCAAGCAGGTAGCCCATTCGCCATCCGGTCATGGCGAACGTTTTCGAGAAGGACCCGGCGATAATCAACCGCTCCTTGGCATTGGGCACGCTGGCGATCGAGAACGGTTTGGCGCCGCCGTAGGTGAAATGCGAATAGCATTCGTCGGAAAGGAGCCAGATGTCGTGGCGCTGGCAGACTCTTAGGATTTTTTCGAATTCCTCCGGGGGGATCACTGCACCCGTCGGGTTGCAGGGCGAATTCACGATCACCATGCGCGTTTTGGATGTGATGGCTTTTTCAAGCGCCGCCGCACGCAAGCAGAAGTCATCTTCTGTCTGTGTGGGTACAAATCCGGGCTTTCCGCCGGCGTACTTGACGATATCCGGATAGCTCACCCAATATGGCGCAGGAATCAACACCTCATCGCCTGCGTTGATCAACGAACAAACCGCATTGAAAATAGCGTGTTTGCCGCCTACGGTGACGATGCATTCCGCGGGCTGGTAGGGCACAGATTTAAGATTCGCCGCGTGCCAGTCGCAGATGGCTTGGCGCAGTGGGGCGATCCCCGGCGTGGCCGTGTACTTCGTGCGATTCTCTTCGATTGCCTTGATGGCCGCGCGCTTGATGTGCTCCGGCGTGGGAAAATCCGGCTCGCCAGGTCCGAAATCGGCAACGTCAATTCCCTTGGATTTGTATTTTTCGGCTTCCTGCAGGACTGCCATCGTCGGCGACACGCTGATGCGGTTGACGCGGTCCGCGAGCTGAATAGCTTCTTCTGTCTTTACAACCGTCCCTGGTTCCATTCGGTTCCCCTTATTCTCCTTGAGTGCTCGATATGGCTCGACGGCTCCATCGCGATAGCCAGTACCTGGTATTCCGGCCCACTCGAAAGCCTCAAATCGAGCGGGCCGTATCGCAGCCGTCAGAAAATGATGTGAGTTTTATTTTAACTCACTTTGATGCGCAGGCGCTCTTCGACCAGAGGAGGCACCAGACCCTTCGGCAGACCGCCTAAACGCGCTAGTTCCTTCACGAGCCGTGAACTCAAATAGCTATATGCTTCTCCCGGAAGCATGAAGACAGTTTCAATTTGGGGCTCGATCTTGCGGTTCATCATCGCCATCTGCAGCTCGTATTCGTAATCAGAAACAGCTCGAATGCCGCGGAGGATCACGCGCGCGCCCTTAGCCCGTGCAAAATCCACAAGCAAGCCCTGAAAGACCTCCACTTCGATATTTTTCCAATCGAAAGTTACGGCTTCGAGCATCTCTATGCGTTCCTTTACTGTGAACAGCGAATCCTTCTCGGGATTGCTCGTCACGGCAACAATCAACCGATCGAACATCATCGCGCCGCGGCCAATGAGGTCGAGATGGCCGTTCGTGACCGGGTCGAAGGATCCCGGATAAATCGCGGTGACCGGCCTATTCTTTTCGGTAGCCATTCGGTGCGTCATTCTAGATCATTCGCCTCGAAAATCACAGGATCACATCTTCAGACGGTCCTGACGCGTCGCTCTTTCCAGGAGTAGAATCTGAAGTCTTCACTACATGGAGACGATCGAGCCACTCAGATGACGAGAGTGAATTGCGTCAGATGGGCGCTAATCATTGTTACGCTTTGGCCTGCAGCGCTTTGCGCTCAGGGGCACTCATCTGAACCGAACGTGATGAAGGTCACCGGTTCGCAGGACTTGCCTGTGTTCGCCTTCCTAAATCATTGGAAGGCTGCCATCTTGAGGAGTGACCGAGAGACTCTTGCTACGCTATATACGACGGTTCCTCTCGCGCAAGCTCGAGCGCCGCAAGGCAACTCGCAGAACCCGAGTGAGGAACCAGCCTTCTGGTCTGCGCTGGCTGCGAAGGGGCTGGCAAGCCGGGATCCCAAGGTTCTTGAAGTACAACAGCCACAGCCAGGGATTGCCATTTTGATCCTACGAGTTGAGCCGACGCTCCGGACAGGTACCATAGCGCGACCATTCGTAGTGTCTGTCGCGCAGGACTGGATCCGGCAGGGAAGCGACTGGCGAATCTATCTTACACACAGAAGCGACCTGAGCCCCAACCCACCGCGGCGACTTCCCCTGCCTGCAAAGCCCAACGTCGATCTCTACCCGCCTCCTGAGGAAGCTCCTGCTGAAATCGCAGCAGCCCTCAGCAGTGCCGCAAAAGACCATAAGCATGTGATCCTCGTCTATGGAGGGAACCGGGGCTACGACTGCCACGTGCTGGACGCAACTTTCCATTCCAAACAGATCGCTCCACTGGTCAACGCGAACTATCATGTAGTACACGTCAACGTTGGCGAGGAAGACAAAAATCTCAATCTTGCGAAGAAATATGAAGTCCCGCTCGATAAAGACGTACCCAGCCTTGCGGTTCTCGACTCAAGTGGCACCCTGCTTTACAGCCAGAAGAACGGCGAATTCGAATCCACCGTTCGAATCGGCCCAGAGGATGTGGTCCAATTCCTCAATCGATGGAAGCCGATCCACAACTAGCCTACACGGTGGGGAGACAGTTATTGCTTGCTCAATTTCTTTTTGCCGTGTACCGTGGCGTCGAGTTGGCCATGGGCGAGAAGAACGGAAACATTTTCTCCGAGCGCAATCTGATCAGGTGAGCGCAAGACCCGCCCGGAAGCGTCATAGGCGATCGCATATCCGCGCTCAAGCAACTGGAATGGGCTACGCTCCTCCAGTTGCAGAGCTGCCGCTTCCAGTTTCCGCCGTCTCGAAACCAGCAGACGATCCATACGGGCCCGCAGCTCAGAGAAGCGCTGCTCGAAGATGCGGCGAAGGCTGCCTACGCGAGCACGTAGATCCAGCGCGGCAAAGCGCACCTGCGCAAGGTAGAAGCGCCGGCGCTTCTGCGTGACTGCGCGCTCCAGCGCCGCCCGCAACAGGCTCCTCTGCTGCTCGATGCGGCGCCGTAAGATAGTGGCGCGACCCCGCAAGTCGAATGAGGAAATTTTCGCGCTCGCTCGGGTGAGCCTTTGGCGCGCCGACGCCAGACGTAGGTGCAACGGCACGGCCAGCGCCGAAGAAAGCTCGTCGAGCTGCTGGTGCCGCCTCCGCATAAGCAACTCGAGCTGGCGGAAGCTGCGGTGCGTCTGCAAGTCCCGGACGCGATGCCGCCTCTCAGACAATAGATAGCGAAGGTGATGAACGATCTGGCGCTGAATGTCGGCGATGTGGCGCTCGAATTCCTGGCGCGAGCGAACGACAATTTCTGCGGCAGCCGAAGGCGTGGGAGTGCGTACGTCGGCCACAAAATCGGCAATGGTGAAATCGGTTTCGTGGCCCACGCCGGAAATTATGGGAATCCGCGATGCCACGATCGCGCGTGCTACGGTTTCTTCATTGAAAGCCCAGAGGTCTTCGAGGGAGCCGCCACCGCGCGCGATGATGAGGACTTCGGCAAACCTGACGCGGTTGAAATAGCGCAACGCGGCGGCGATTTCTCCCGCAGCACCTTCGCCTTGCACCTTCACTGGGTAGAGCTGGACGTGCACGTTCGCAAAGCGACGCTTGAGGACCCGCAGAATGTCCCGAATGGCCGCTCCGCTGGGCGAGGATACGATACCAATGCAACGCGGTAAAACGGGCAACGGTTTCTTGCGCGCTTCGTCGAACAAACCTTCTTCCTGAAGCTTCCTCTTGAGTTGCTCGAAGGCAAGTTGAAGTGCGCCCAGGCCCATGGGTTCGATATGGCTGACGTAGATCTGATATTCGCCGCGCGGCTCATAGACCCCGAGCGAGCCGCGAACGGTCATATGCAAGCCGTCCTCGGGCCGGCATTTCAGCAATCGCGCTTGATCGCGGAAGCACACACAGCGGATTTGTGAACGAGCGTCTTTCATTGTGAAATAAATGTGGCCGGACTGCGCCGGACGACAATTCGATACTTCGCCTTCGATCCAAAGGTCGGGGAATGCGCCCTCGAGTATCCCGCCGATCTGCTCGGTGAGCTCGCTGACTTTCCAGATGTGGCGCTCGGGCATGAGATCGAAGAGGGAAGATTGGCTCATGGTTTCAGCGTCGAAAGAAGTTCACGATCCAGAAAAGCAGTGTGAGAGCTACGCTGAGGAGGATGCACGTGACAACCGGAAAGTAAAAGCTGCCGTGGCGGCCCTGGTAGGCGACGTCGCCCGGCAGGCGACCCAGGCGAAAGGGAAGTCGCACACCAAAGATCAGAAGAACTCCAACGCCGATCAGAAATATACCGACGGCAAGCAAAAGCTTCCCGAGTGCGCCGATCGGATTGGCCGGGTTCATTTCAGGTTTCCTAATGTCCGGTCCCACCAGACGCGAGACCAGATTCCGTACCTTCACGCGGTAGAGCCAGTTAACCCACCGTTACTCTCATTTCACCTCTAACGGTCAGTCTATTTCAAGCGCCCAGCTACAAATTAACGATCTCAATGCCGAAACCAGAGGAGCTTGGTTTAGTGCAAGATTCTGGAAAGAAGTGATCGATCATTAGGCCGTGATCGTCACACGAATCAGCAGCGGCACGCATACGCATATCGACTCTCGATACGAATGCACGTACCGCGCACCGAACAACACTCAACACTAATGAAGTGCTCCGGCGGCGGACTTCAGATCCTTGCGAGTGAGCGTGAGCTTGGTGCGGTGCCCAGGCGAACCCACAAGTTGAACCGGCTGGCCATTGAGTTGAACCTCCAGGGCGCTTGAGTCATTGGCCGTAACTTCGAAGGAATCGTGAGCTTCAAAGGTCTTTATGTCGCTTGCGTGCATGCGGCTCTTGAATACAGCTTTGCCGTCGGCAGTAACTCTCACACTCACAGGTTTTGCAGCTTCCATTCTTAATTTCAGCGTATCTGCAGCCATGGACGTTGATTCTTGGCTGCCCGGTGCCATCCTTCCCATTGTCGTCGCTGCAGAGTTCCTGTTTGTGACGGCTGGAGTCATGGGGCTGCCTGCAGCAGGCGCAGCGGAATTCGCTGGAGAGTTCGCTAGAGGCGCGGCGGCGATCACAGCGCGACGCCGCCGATGCACGGACATTTCATGATAGGCAAGCCATGCGATCCCAACAATCAGCACGACCGCGATGGAAATGGCGGCAACTGCCGGTCGCCAGTCCCGCGGCATTGTGCCAGTTCGTTGAGCCGTCGACCGAACCGGGGACGTGCTGTCGGTCTCCAGCGCGTATTCGGCGACCATGCTATCTTCGTCGAGACCAAGAAACCGTGACGTGGAGCGGATGAAGCCGCGGTTGAAAGCGCCTCCGGGCAATTGATCCCATCGCCCGTTCTCAAGGGCTTCGAGGAAGCGCGTATTGATGCGTGTAGCGGCAGCGATCTCGTCGAGAGAAACGCCTCGCATTTCCCGCTCGCGCTTTAAATGTTCACCGAAAGGTGTCGAAGACATCCGATCGAATCCACGACCAATCAAAAATATAGGCGTCGGTCAGAAGTGTGTCAATGCCGCGTGGGAGGACCAGGAACCGACCGTTGGTTATTTGGCAATCGGTACAGGATGGACGTTGCGGCTGGCGAAATTTGGTCACTATAATGGCAAGGTTGGCTGAAGAACCCACCTCCGCTAAGAAGTCGGCGCGCCAGGATCTGACGCGCCGAGGGACGGACATTAAACCGTTCGCCGGCGTGGAAAGGCGTCGCAACCCCGGTATTATGCCCGAAGTCCCCGAAAGCAACGAGCTCACGGTCTTCCACGAACTCGGCAAGGCTCTCACCTCTTCCCTCCAGCTCGATCAAGTGCTCCGGACCATCATGGAAAAGATCAACGAAGTGTTGCATCCCGATACCTGGTCACTCCTGCTCATGGACACGGACAAATACGAACTCTACTTCCAGATTGCCACAGGCAAAGGTGCGGAGGCGCTCAAAGACGTGCGCATCAAAGTGGGTCAGGGACTCGCGGGATGGGTTGCACAGTCAGGCGAGGCCGTTGTTGTGCCGGACACGACAAAGGATTCGCGTTTCTTCGCGCAAGTCGATGAAAAGACCAAGATGGAGACGCGCTCGATCGTGGCCGTGCCGGTACGTTTTCGGGATCACTGCCTCGGTGTCATTGAGCTGATTAACTGTGTGGGTCCGGAAGGCTGTTTCAGTCAGCGCGATCTCGCTTTGCTGGAGGCGCTGGCGGACTACGCCGCGATCGCCATCGAAAATGCGCGGCACGTGCAACGAATCCATGAGCTCACCATCACTGACGACTGTACCAGCCTGTATAATGCGCGTCATCTGAATTTCATGCTCGATACGGAGATTTACCGGTCGCATCGATACGCCTTTGAATTCTCCTTGATCTTCATCGATCTCGATCACTTCAAGTATGTTAACGACACATACGGGCATTTGATGGGCTCGAAGCTGCTGTCGGAAATCGGCGAGGCCATTAAGGAAAAATGCCGCATGATCGATCTGGCATTCCGCTATGGGGGCGACGAGTTTGTGGTGCTGCTACCGCAGACGTCCAAGGAAAATGCACTGAGCGTGGCCAGGCGCCTCCACAAGCTGATCCGCGAAACTGCCTGGCTGAAGGAACCCGGGTTGAACGTCAACATTACGGCGAGCGTGGGCGTCGCCTCTTACCCTACCGATTCCCGAACGAAAGCGGAGCTTTTGCACTTGGCCGACGAGGCGATGTACTCCGTCAAGAACTCTACTCGGGATAGCGTCGCAGCCTCTGGCACGAGAGTCCTGCCCTAGCAGCCCGTGGTGGAACCACGATTTCTTGAGTGACGAAAGAGGACCGTCGATTTCTCCGTTCTCGTGGCGTACCAGATCCCAATAGGTTGCGGAAGATCAAGCTCAGATTGAACGCTCCGGCGTGAATCAAAAGTCGATTGAGAATATTCTGGTGTCCCCGCAGATGCGTCCTTCTCATCCCACCCGTATCGTAGCAGTGCGCAAAGCTCCGCTCGATCAGCTCGCTCTCTTCCGGAGCAGTTGCTTGCCATGGGATCGGTTCATCCGCCGCCGGTTTGCATAGACCGCTTGCTGCTCCTCGGATTTGCCCTCCCCGTGTTGTTGGCCCGCCTGCTTCTTCTCCGGCATGTAGATCCTTACTTCTG
>DATLST010000245.1:0-7518 GCA_035534055.1 Candidatus Acidiferrales bacterium
TCCATTCGCCAGTTCCACTTCAACCTGCCGCAGCAGCGTCACGATCTGCTCCGCCTTGTATCTCCTCATCGGCATACCAGCTTCCCTCCAGAGTGAATTCTCTCTCTCTCCCGCTGGTACAAAAAAGCCCGGTCAGGTCACTGTTGCGTCGTCGGTAAGCTGTGTGTACGTTACGTGAGCTGAACCTACGTGGTCAACAGTGAGTTGATTGGGAGGTAATCCGCGCAATTTCTTAGACAAAATGTGTCTTTATATTTGGTGTCGTTCTCTTGTTATGGGGAAAAGACTTAGGAACGAATTTTCCTACGTGGGCACACGTTTTCAATGTCAATTCTCGGCAAGTTCCCTGGGAGGAAATCAGGAAGGACTTAACCCCTCTTATTTCAATCGAATAAACGGCTTTCCCGCAGTTGTTTGCACCAGACGGGCGTGTGCTTTGGCCAAGCGATTGCACTTGAAGTCTAGTTCAGATGCCGTAGGGTGAGCCAATGCAACATTTTCAAACCCACATGGCATATGCAGCCGTATCCTAAGAGTATGGTATCGAAATCCTACGGAGGTTCACGTTAACGTGAAACCTACTGTTCTCGTGGCCACGACGTCTCGATGGTTCCCGACTGCTCGGATGGCGATGGCTCTCGCAAATACAGGATTCACTGTCGAAGCGCTCTGCCCCTCTCGGCACCCGCTCACTAAAACGAATGCTTCGCATCGAATACATACCTATCATGGATTGGCACCGTTGGTGTCGTTCTCATCTGCGATCAATACCGCAAAACCTGATCTTATTATTCCATGCGATGACCGGACGACCCAACATCTGCACCAACTGTATCAGCGCGAGTGGCTGTCTCGAGGAAAGGAAAATCCAACCTGTGCATTAATTGAGCGTTCGCTCGGTACACGCTCGAGTTTCCCGGTTATGTACGCAAGAACGGACTCTATGAATATTGCTGAAGAAGAAGGCGTTCGTATTCCGAAAACCGGGGTCATTTCGAGCACGAATGACATCAGGCAATGGGTGGAACGAATCGGCTTTCCGATGGTTCTGAAGGCGAACAGAACCTCGGGAGGCGACGGCGTAAGGATTGTCCACACGTTCGAAGAAGCTTGCCGCGCTTTCCGGATGCTGCAGGCTCCTCCGCTTTTGGCACGTGCAGTTAAACGAGCTGTGATTGATCAAGATATGACGCTCGTTTGGCCGTCGCTACTTCGTCGTCGATCTGTGGTGAACGCCCAGGCATTTGTGCCAGGGCATGAGGCAACCAGCGCAATCGCTTGCTGGAATGGCAACGTTCTGGCCAGCCTTCACTTTGAGGTACTCAAGAAGCTGAGTCCGACCGGTCCCGCTACAGTCGTACGTTTGATTGAGAATGCTGACATGTCGAATGCCGCAGAAAAGATCGTGCGCAGGCTCAAACTTTCCGGATTGCACGGTTTCGATTTCATGCTGGAGGCCCATACCGAAAACGCCTACCTCATCGAAATGAACCCCCGAGCGACCCAGGTTGGACATCTCACGCTTGGATCCGGCCGTGATCTTCCCGCGGCCTTATATGCGGCTGTCGCCAGGCAGTCTATACAAGAAGCCCCGAAGGTAACGGAGAATGACACGATCGCGCTCTTCCCTCAAGAATGGATCCGGAATTCAGAAAGCGCGTTTCTACGGTCGGGATATCATGACGTACCTTGGGAAGAACCTGAGTTGATTCGTGCTTGTATCCGTGCGCGCCGAAAGCAGAGGGCTTGGTATTCCCAACGAGAGCCTGTCTGCGCGGCTTCGGCAGCTCACCTCCCGAGATTATGACTGTTCGATCCAGAGGGCACGCTGTGTGGGTCGCCTCGCGACGCGCAATGCAGGGTGGCTTTCAAAACGAACGAGAGAATATACAATCCCAATTACGAGGACGGGGAGTTCTGTTCGTGGAGCGTCCTTGTCGTGTCGAGCAGCCTACTTTGCCCGGTTCGTCTAGAAGCAATTCAGCAGATGCCCAACCGGCTTGCATGATGAGTGCGGGACCGATATTTCATCATCGGATGATGCCGCGAGGATTTTCGAATACCTTTCTGAGCCGTTGCAGCAATTTCGCCCTGTCTGGCATCAAATCCACGAATGACCGGGGAAGCCACTCCGCGTAATGAAATCTGGCGGGACTTCGGTGGGTGACGCTTCGTGCATCGAAAAAGCCGTTCGAATCATACGGGCTGCTTCACGAGAGAGTAACGTCGTGGTAATGGTCTCCTCTATGAGCGGCGTAACCAACCAATTGAGTGAGGTGCCCACGCAATCGGAGACAGGGAATTGCAAGCAAACAGGGACGATTCTTGACCGGCTCCGAAAACAGCATGACAAGGTTGTCGGTGATTTGATGCCTTCGGACGCGGAACGGGCCCGCATTCGTCGCAAACCGCGGCAACTGTTCGGACGAAGCTGAGCGCCTCTACAAACATGTAATCATACGGCGCGAATTGACGCTCTGTGCACGGGATGCGATCTTGGGTTTTGGTGAGCGTCTTTCTGCGCCTCTTATCGCGGCTGCCCTTGCCGCGTGCGGGGTGGCGAGCAAAGCCATTGAAGCCACGGATCTCGTGGTGACCGACTCGCATCACGGTGCTGCTGAGCCACAAATGGATATGATACGGCAAACGCTGCAGGACATACCTTCGTCCGCTCTTGAAAAAATGTGTGATACTCGTGGTGACTGGCTTCATCAGTGCAACGTCCGATGACGTCCCCACGACGCTCGGCCGCGGCAGTTCAAACTATTCCGCTACGATTTTGAGTGCGGCTCTCGACGCGGACGAAGTTATCATCTGGACAGATGTGGATGGTGTGTTGACGGCCGATCCGCGCCTGGTGCTGCGAACACGCACAATTCGAGAAACCTCGTATCAGGAAGCGGCTGAACTCGCCTTCTTCGCCGCCAAGGTCTTGCACCCGAAAACTCTTCGTCCGGTGATGCAGTCTGGGATTCCCGTCTGGGTCCGGAACACGGTTGCACCCAGCCAGGCCAGAACGAAAATCACGGTGGAAGGATCCCCCCAGCGTTCGAGGAGCAAGGGCTCTGACTGCGATAAGCGACGCCGCCCTGATTACCGTCAGCGCAGGAAGTTGAGAATGCCGAACATCTTGGACCGTCTATTGGCGACGACTACGGCCGCACGAGTCGACGTATTGCTGATTTCGGAATCTTCGTCACGAATAAACAGCCATCTCGCTGTCTTGTCTGAATTCGCTGATCGCACAGTCGCGGCGCTACGCCGCGAGTTCGCACAGGAACAGTCGCACAAAACAATGGAGCGCATTGCCATTAATCCAGCCGTTGCAATTGTGACGGTGGTCGGGCTGGACTTGTGCGGAACCGCCGGAATTGTCGAGCATACGTTTGACGCGCTGGACAGGGTGCATGTGAACATCATCGCAATCATGCGTGGCTCTTCAGGCTGTAACTTTTCGTTTGTAGTGGAGCAAAAAGACTTGCAGAAAGCGCTCATCAACGCCCACCGGGAATTCCAACCGGACGTTTTTCCCCTGGAAACACATTAAGACCGAAGCAATTCAGACCATTAGCGAACAACGAGACATTGAGGCACGTGTGGTCCTTCAGGGGAGCGGAGGGGGGGCTGGATTCCCTCGAGCTGTGTAACGGGCGTCTGCGAGCTATTCATTCGATAGGTCGGGCTTGCCCGGACTTCGTGTGCATTAGCATATCCTGCGACTGCTCCTGCCGCGGGGCCGCCCAAGGGATCCACGGACAGATTGTTTTTGTCTGTGTAGAGAGCCAACGATCTCCCGTGTCCCTCCAGCATTTGCAAGGTGTGCGCATTTTCTTCGGTCGAATCATGCTTTGCCAAACGGCTCCAAACCAGGCTGCTGGCGGCCGTCAGAATCCAGTGACAGCCCGGACCGCGACCTATCAGCCAGAGGAACTGTGAGCCATCCATCATCACAGTTCTCCGAGACAAGAGCGGTGCGGACGCCATATAAGTACCGACTTCACTCGTGACCTCCCGGCTCCCCAGCCGGTTGGACGACTCCAATTGCCTCGTCGGACTGATGCATTTCAACTTCACCAGCGGATTCGTATACGATGTGAGTAGGCTCTCCCAATGAGTACAGTTCGTTGACACTGTTGCTCGGCGGCTGCTAGATTGAGTTGTTTTGCACTCACATGGGAAGTGAGCTGAGAATGCGGGTTTTGACATGGATTATTGCTGCCTTGGGGGTCATCACGATAACCGCCGGATGCGCGATGAGGCAGAACACCGCAGCAAAGCCCGCACGGGCGCCGGTATCACTTCAAACTGCAACGAAGGCCGATCTGATCGCTAGATACGATCATCAGGCTGTTGCGATCACGTCCTTGAATGCCACCGTGACCATGAAACTGATGGCCGGGTCGGCCTATACGGGCGCCATCGAGCAATACCATGAAATCAGCGGATTTATTTTGGCTCAGAAACCATCCGACATCCGCGTCATTGGGCAAGCACCCATCGTTGGCACGGACATCTTCGATATGGAGAGCGACGGAAACACATTTCACATCTTCATTCCTTCGAAGAACCAATATATTACTGGGCCGGCCAGTTTGGAGAGAACATCCGCGAAGCCGATCGAAAATCTCCGGCCACAACATTTGATTGACGCGATTTTCTGGCAACCCATCCCGCAGAAAGACCCCGTGCTTCTGGAGGAGACGCAGGTGCCTCCGTCGAGTTTCTACGTCCTCTCGATCGCTCACCTCACGAGCTCGGGCGACACGTCTAGTGCTAGCGCGGCCGCGGGCTCTCCTGATTGGGAACTTGCTCGCAAGATATGGTTTGATCGTTCCAATTTAGATGTTACTCGAATACAAATATTTGATGCTGGTGGCAAACTGAATTCGGATGTTCAATACACTGGTTGGGAGAATTTCGGCGTGGTTCGCTACCCGCACCAGATCTTGCTGGCCCGGCCACGGAGCGATTATCAGCTTCAGATAGGCATCATCAAACTGACCGCGAATGAGCCGATTCCCGCTCAGCGTTTCGTATTGCAGCAGCCGGCGGGAACCCAACTCGTGCTCGTGGGCGAAGGGCCGCAACCTTGATTCGCCACATGATCCTACGCAACGTGCTCCACCGGCCGGTGCGCACGCTGATCACTGTGATCGGCATCGCGGTTGAGGTTATGCTCGTCATACTTGTGGTGGGCTTGACTACCGGCCTGCTCACCGAATCGGCGAAAAGGACCGAAGGAGTCGGCGCAGATGTCATGGTGCAGCCGCCTTCAGCGTCTGTTTTTATGGCCTTCAGCGGCGCGCCAATGCCTATCAGTATCGCTAATAAACTCCGGGCTCTCGCCTATGTGCAGGCAGTGGCTCCCGTTCTGGTCCAATTCAATTCGGTAAATGGTCTGGATATCGTCTACGGAATTGACCCGGAAAGCTTCCGGGCAGTTTCGGGCAGCTTTGTTTTCCACGAAGGGCACGAGCTTGAGGACCCCGATGACATTCTCGTCGACGATATCTATGCCGAGGGCAAGCGAATCAAGGTTGGGCAAACCCTACACATCCTTGAAAAGAATTTCCATGTGGCCGGCATCGTCGAGCACGGCAAGGGAGCGCGCCTGTTCGTCCTGATGTCCACGTTGCAGGAAATGTCGGGCGCGCACGACAAGGCATCCGTCTTTTTCATCAAGTGTGACCGCACCGATCGTACCGCTGCGGTTATCGACGAAATCAAGCAGCTCTTGCCGGGCTATGAGATCCGGCCCTTAAAGGATTTCATTTCGCTGATGACTTCCTCGAATCTCCCTGGGCTGGGCGCTTTCATCAACATCATGATTGCTATTGCAGTGGTCATCGGGTTTCTGGTGATCTTTCTCTCCATGTATACCACGATCATCGAGCGCACGCGCGAAATCGGCGTGCTGAAGTCGCTGGGTGCTTCGAAAGCCTACATTGTTCAAATCATCCTAAGCGAGACGGCGCTGCTCGCCCTGTTTGGAATTGTTGCGGGCGTGGGATTGAGCTTTCTTCTAAGGTGGATTGTCATCAGGGTTTTTCCTTCCATAACGATCCTAATCACGCCCCGGTGGGTTCTCATTGCCGCAGCCATTGCCATCGCTGGCGGTATTCTGGGTGCTTCCTACCCCGCCTGGATTGCCAGCCGGAAAGACCCCGTCGAGGCGCTCGCCTACGAGTGAGCATTTTTCCTTTGTATCGCAACCCACGAGAAATGAGTGCGAACTATTGTGCGGGGTCGTGCTAGGCAGAAATGGTAAAGGCGACTAGAATATTTCCATCCGCAGGGTGAGTGCTGCATTCGCAATGGGAGCCGGCCTTGGAGCCGATACTCAAGACTGAAAATCTCTGGAAGGTATATCGCACGGGTAAGCTAGACATCCCGGCCCTGCGCGGGGTGAATGTCGAGATTCTGCCGGGTGAATTCGTTTCCATCATGGGGCCTTCCGGCTGCGGAAAATCGACCCTTCTGCATGTGATCGGCGGCTTAGCTCAGGCAACGCGAGGACGCGTGCTCCTTGATGGCAACGATCTCACCGCCATGAGTGATTCGGCCCGCACCCAGTTGCGGCGTCATAAGGTCGGCTTCGTTTTTCAACGATTCAATCTGCTGCCTACACTCGATACCCATCACAATATCGAACTCGCACAGCATATCCATGGCAACGGATTCGATCCGCATAGGTTCGACGTGGTCGTGAATCTTCTCGGGCTCAGTTCAAGGCTGCGGCATAAACCTTCAGAGCTTTCTGGAGGGGAACAGCAGCGCGTGGCGCTGGCGCGGGCCATTATCAGCGAGCCCAAGATTGTCCTGGCCGATGAACCCACCGGAAATCTTGATACGAAGAGCTCGGAGGCTGTTCTCGGCCTGCTGCGCCAGCTTAACCGCGACCTCGGGCAGACCATTGTGATGATCACGCATAATCCCGACGCGGCGACCTACGGCCATCGCGTGATGCATATGCGCGACGGGATGGTCGTAAACGGTTCAGGACATTGACATGCATACACTGTGGCGAGGATTGGTCGGCACGGTCTTCTGGTCGCATGAGCGCGGTAGCTGGGCATACGACATGATGGTCGCTGCCATTGTCTTATTTGTGCTCTTCACGCCACGTAGTTGGTTCCACGATCAGCCTCGCTCAAGCGAGGCTCCGAGCCAGGCGATCCAGTTAGTGTCCGCGGACTCCGTTAGCAGGACGCGCGTGTACCGCATTGATGCCAGCGTATTCGCGCCGGGGGAGCGCGCAACAAAGCCCACTCTGGACCTCGATCGCGACACCCATGACGTGCTCGGACGCTCCGTTCAAGAATTGAAGCATCAGCAATTTCAAATCGTGCAAATCGACCCGGGCCGCGCCGGTGATGGCTCAGTGCTCTATTACAACGTCACTGTAAGGCTCCCCGCTAAAACTGGACACCGTTAGTTAAGTAAGATCAGGGCCTCCACACAGGAGGCAACATGGGCAGGAAACCACGCGTGGATCGATCCCCGGAAGAGAAGTGGCAG
>DATLST010000246.1:0-8035 GCA_035534055.1 Candidatus Acidiferrales bacterium
GAGCACGTTTCAGGCCTGGGGCCGGCGCGGGCCGGACCGGAAGGAGGCGCTCAATCTGGGCATCTTTTATCAGGACAATGCGGCCAAGAAACGTTGGGTGCTTAAATTCGACAATCCGAAAGAGCTCGACGAAATTGACGCTGTATTCGTCACCGTCGAACCAAAGGGCGGCAGTCACAAGCCGAGCGGTAAGAGCCTGCTGTTTGCGTACCTGAAAATGAATCCAAATCACCCGTAGCTTGGTTTCATCCTGCCTTTCGGAATCGTTCGCACGCTTTCTCCTGATGTCGAGTGATACAACGGCGGATTCTCCAGCGTAGACCAGATAGCGTGTTCCAACCAGATTGCTGCGGGGTGGCTCGATGCGTCGAATGGTTTTCTTTCTCGTCGTCAATTTGCTTTTTATTACTTCGCTTCCTGCCCAATCCCCGAACGGAACGATCAGCGGCATCGTGCACGATCCGTCGGGGGCGGTGATTGCTGGGGCGCAAATCATAATTGTAAACGACGCAACGAATATGAAGAATTCAACAACAACCAACAGCGAAGGTATCTATGTTGTGCCCAATCTGCAGCCTGGACCATATCGGCTTCAAGTTTCCAAGATCGGTTTCAAGACGCTGATCAAGCCCGACATCGTTCTCACTGTGCAGGATTCTTTGGCGATCAATTTTACTTTGCCAATCGGAGCTGCTTCAGAAACCGTGACCGTTCAGGGTGGCGCGCCCTTAGTGAACGCTCAGAACGCCACAGTGAGCACCGTCATCGACCGGAATTTCGTGGAGAGTTTGCCCCTCAATGGTCGCAGTTTCAATACGCTGCTTCAACTCACCCCGGGCGCGGTGATCGCTCCAGCGCAATCGACGCCGGGCCAATTTTCGATCGCCGGCCAGAGGACGACAGCGAACAATTTTCTCGTCGATGGAGTTTCGGCCAATTTTGGAGTCAGTCCGTATTTGGGGTTGAGCGGGACGGGTACGGGAACCGTCCAGGCGTTCAGCGCGCTGGGTGCCACTAGCAGTCTGATCTCGGTTGATGATTTGCGCGAATTTCGGATTGAAACCTCATCCTTTGCCCCTGAATTTGGTCGAAGTCCCGGGGGACAAGTAGAGCTCACAACGCGTTCGGGAACGAACGAATTTCATGGCGGAATTTTTGATTATTTTAGAAATGACGTGATGGACGCCAACGATTGGTTCGCGAACCGCGCAGGTATCGCTCGCGCTCCGGAACGGCACAACGATTTCGGAGGCTTCTTCGGTGGACCGATTCTCAAAAATCGAACTTTTTTCTTCCTGTCGTACGAGGGTGCGCGGCTCAGACTGCCGAAGAGCGAGAGTATCGAAGTTCCTTCAGAAAGCGCACGAGCTAGTGCTCCCTCCGCTCTCGCCCCCTTCCTGAACGCCTTTTCCACGCCCAACGGCCCGGTGTCGCCCGACGGTTATACAGCCGGCTTCACCGGTAGTTATTCGGACAGTGCAAGTCAAAATGCGGGGAGCCTGCGGATCGACCACAAATTAAGCGACCGCTTCTCCTTGTTCGGGCGGTACAACGATGCACCCTCTCAAGTTGCGCAGCCCCTTGTGGGCGTGAGTTCGTTATTGCTTACAACAGTGAGTACTCGGACGCTTACGCTCGGTGCGGACATGATGCTAACGACGCGCCTCGTTAATACGCTCCGGGGGAATTACTCTAGACAATCCTCCGGTCTGACATACTCCTCGAATTCGGGTCAGAAGTACGGAGCTGTCGCATTGAATCCGGGCCTTTTAACGAGTCCCCTCTCAAATCAGAGCGTGCTGACGTCGTTTAATACATATGACACCGGCTACTTCTACGTTGGGCCGGACGGGAAGAATGAAACAACGCAAGCCGAGGTTGCCGACGATCTCGCCATGAGCCGGGGAACGCACCGGTTCAAGTTCGGCGGCGACTACCGGGTCATTTTGCTTGGTGAAAATCCCGCGAATTACATCGTCAGCGCCACTGCCAATACGGTTCAAAGTCTGTTAACGACAGGCCAGACGGCTCTCTCCGTGTCCCGGTTCTTGTCTTCGCAGTTTCTAAACCAAGCTCTCTCTCTGTACGGACAGGATGAATGGCAGGTTACCAAACAACTCGTGCTGACCTACGGATTGCGGTGGGAGCTCAGTCCCGCCCCATCGGCCCGGGGCAAAACGACCCTGGCCGCATGGCAGGATGTCAACAACCCATCGAACATCGCACTCTCTTCGGCAGGGCATCCGCTGTGGAGCACAACTTATTCCAATCTCGCGCCCCGCGTCGGACTGGCTTATCGGCTGGACAAAAAAGGGGATTTTGTAATCCGGGCGGGCGGCGGGATATTCTACGATCTCGGGCTGGGAGCTGCGTCAGACATGGGGTATTCCTTCCCCAATTCAGCGAATTCGTTTTCTTTGTCTGTGTCTCTTCCGGTTTCTGATGTGACCCCATACCTGCCGAGTATTTCCTTACAACCCCCATTCGGCGGAGTTGTCACGGGATTTTCGCCTTCCCTCATGCTCCCCCGTTCGTATCAGTGGAACCTTGCTCTGGAAAAATCCTTCGGTGATTCGCAGACCGTTTCGGCGACCTACGTTGGCCAGGCGGGAAGAGATCTCCTCCGGGAGTCGGCGCTGTACCAGCCCAATGCGAACTTCAGTGGAGATTTTCTCTTAACCGAAAATTCAGCTTGGTCGAATTACAATGCATTGCAGGTGCAATACCGCCGACTCCTGTCGGCAGGGTTACAGGCGTTGTTCAATTACACTTGGTCGCATTCTTTAGACAACTCTTCGAACGACGTGATCTCCGCATTGCCGGCCAACATCATACCCGCGACAAACGATTACGGTTCGTCTGACTTTGACGTCCGGCAAAGTTTTTCCGGCGCCTTCACCTATGCGCTTCCAGCAGTTCCACGGGTACGGCCGCTCAATTTACTCACCCGGGATTGGTCAATAGATTCGGTAATCACTTTCCGCAGCGGCTTCCCGTTCAATGGTGTCGTGATATTTGCTTCGCCGGATCCGGGGTTGTCCGCCGAATCCAGGCCTGACCTCGTCGCAGGCCAGTCATTTTGGATCGCAAGTTCTGCGGCGCCGGGCGGAAAAGTTCTGAACGCGAATGCATTCTCAATTCCTGCGACGCTGAGACAAGGCAATGAAGGACGAAATGGCATACCCGGGTTTGGTCTCGCTCAGGTGGATTTCTCCGTAAACCGGAAGTTTCCCGTTTCGGAGCGGCTGAATCTTGATCTTCGCATGGATGCATTCAATCTCTTCAACCATCCAAACTTCACCAATCCTACGGCCTTCGTCGAATTCGGGGGGCCGTTCCTTGAATCCAACGAGATGTTGAACCGCGGATTGGGAGGCTTGAACTCTCTGTTTCAAGAGGGCGGCCCGCGGTCTCTCCAGGTATCACTGAAATTGTTCTTCTGAGTTTTTACGCCATAAGACATTGTCACAAGGGACTATTTTGCGACGCTTTGCGAATGGTTTCGGCTTTCTTCTATTATTGATCGGACGTATCTCAGCGCAACAGTCGACGCTAAGGCACCTGCCGATTGAGGACATCGTCAAACACCGTCAGTTTGGACAGTTAGCCGCACCCCAATTTTCCCCCGATGGAAAGCTCCTTGTTTACGAAGCTACGGCAACGCCTGGAGATGGTCGGGACACAGCCAGTCGCGCGAATGTGGGAATACCAACTTACGCAAAGGGGCTTGAGCTCTATCTCGTTGATACCTCGACGGGCGAGTCGCGCGATATCACCAAGGGCATGGGCGATAATTGGTCTCCCGCGTGGTCTCCTGACGGTTGCTATCTTTCCTTTCTTTCGGACAGAGATGGCGCCGGGAAGCCAAGGCTGTGGCTTTGGGAAAAGCACGCTCGCCGATTGCGCGAAGTCTCAGCTATAAACGTCCGCTCAAACGGGATTCAATGGCTGCCGCATAGCAATGAAGTTGTGGTTGCCACCTATCCACAGCGGTTGGGCTCAGGCGGATCTGCCAAACTTCTTTCCAAGTCGAGCAGTGCCTCGATGCGGCAAAGCCGAGTGCCAGGTTCGACATCGGTTGAGTACGGTGCGAATTTCTCAGATTTGAAGTCCCCATCGCCGCGAGAGGCTGATCCGTGGAGTCTCAATGCCTATTTATGCGATTTGGCCGTGATTGATGTTGCAAACGGTCACTTGCGGTGGGTCCTCAAACGCCAACGTATCGGTGAGTATGCAGTATCCCCGGATGGATCCTCTATCGCGTACAGCACCCCGGTGCGTTTCGAAACAGCTGGCTCCCAGCAAATTCTTTGGGATTTGCGCTTAGTGTCTCTTGCGACGGCGGAACAGCGTACCTTGGCATCCGATGTTCACCTCGAATATGACGGGGCTCCGTTTACTTGGTCTCCGGACAGCACTCGACTGGCATTTTCGGCAGGCGGCCCAAAGGAGAGAACAGGTCCAGGGGATTGTTTCGTGGTCGACGCGGAAGGAGGGCGTGCTAGGAATCTGACATCTTTTCCTAAGCTCGGGACCAATTACAAACAACTTCCCCCGCTTTGGGATACGCAAGGAAAGTACGTTTACCTCATCCATCTCGGGACAATTTGGAAGGCTGCGGCTGATGGCTCTCAAACCCGCAAACTGGCAACGATCGACGATCATCGAGTCGTGGAACTGGCCGCGAAAGGTCTAAATTTACTGTGGTCGCCCGATAAAGGTGAGACCGCGATCGCACTGACTTTGAACAAATTGACGAAACAGTCCGGCTTTTATCAGATTGACGTGGTCACCGCGCAGGCAAACAAGTTGTTTGAGGACAACGAATGCTTTACGTGCATCAACGCCGACAGCTATCTGTACGCGGCGGCTCGAAGAAATGAAATTGCGTACTTCGCCGAGGATGCTGGACATGACAGCGATCTTTGGATATCCGACGCCACATTTCGCCACCGTCGACGCGTTTCCCATCTGAATCCGCAGCTCGACAAGTTTGCGATGGGAACTTCTCGGCTCATTAGCTGGTTGAACAGCGACGGCGAACCTTTGCAGGGTGCGTTGCTTCTACCGCCCGGCTACGAGAAGACGAGGCGCTATCCTTTGATCGTGTGGGCCTATGGCGGTGAAAACGGATCGGACTTCGTCGACAGCTTCGGCTTTTCCGCCACCGGCTCCAACCTCCAACTCTTAGCCACGCGCGGATACGCAGTTCTGTTTCCTGACGCTCCCCAACACGCTAAGACGCCAATGATGGACTTGGCAAAGGATGTTCTGCCGGGCGTCAACAAGACAATCGAGATGGGAATAGCGGACCCGAAACGGCTCGGCATCGTGGGACAAAGCTATGGAGGGTACTGTGCGGTTGCCTTGATTGCACAAACCAAGCGATTCAAAGCAGCTGTTGACATCGATGGCCCGGCGAACCTTGTTGGCATGTACGGTGAAATGGGGCAAGACGGATCCTCATTCGGGATTTCGCTCCTTGAACAGGGGCAAGGGTTGATGGAAGGAACGCCTTGGCAATTCCGGGACTCCTACATCGAAAACTCGCCTTTTTTCTATCTCGATAGGGTGGAAACGCCGTTGTTGCTGGTGGAGGGTGAAAAGGACGCCACAGTCGCTCCGTTTCTGACGGATGAGATTTTTGTGGCACTTAGACGTCTCGGCAACCAGGTGGAATACGTGAAATACAAGGGTGAGGGACACTCGCCGTTGTACTGGAGTTTTGAGAACCAGATTGACCTTTGGGCGCGGATAATTTCCTGGTTCGACCAGCATCTTGGGCGCGCCCGAAGGCACGACTCGGTCAACCTTGATCGCTGAATCAAACAGGCCCCGGGAAAGTGGAGCGCTCAATTGGAAGTTGAGCGCTCCCTTGGTACGCTATTCGTCTGCTTCATACGCCATTTGCGTCAGGTAGTGGTTTGAGCTGGTGGGGTCGATGCTGTCCACGGGGCTTTGCGTACCCTTTCCACTTCTCTCAATTGATACGAGCGCCTCGCAGGACAACCGGATTTGCGGCTTTGAGTAGTTCATCGTTTTCACCTCCCTTCGATTTGGAGTTTCTCAGCTGAGAATTCTCATTTACGCTCACGGAACTGAGGCTCCTGAGCCAAATTCCCAATAAGAGCGTGCGCACAATTGGAACTGTCGGGACTTCTTGGCCTTTCCCCGCTTTCTCAAGCTCCTCGAAGAATTTCCCGGGGACGAGGATGCCCAGCAACGCGCTCGCGGCATCGCGCGATTGATGAATCGTCGCGGTTCCCAAGCGCGGGATTGTCATAGCGGCTGACCGGCTAAGAAAGCCCTTCCTTCTTCTCTCTAGCAATTTGGCAGGAACAGTCTCGGCGAGAGCCCGACGCATCAAACTACGCCGCTCACCTGGCCGAATGATTTGCTGTCGTGGGACCGCGTATAGAAATTCCAATAGATGCCGATCGAGATAGGGATAACGTCTTTCAAATAGTGGCGCAAAAACCGGAGCGGCGCATTCCAATTGCCGTTTTAAAGCGTCCAACGTCAAAAGACTTTCCTGAAAACTCGGTGTGGAACCAATTAGCTTGAACCTGGCGGCGTAGCCGTTGAGCGTTGGGCGATGTCTCCGCACAAAGTCCGGCTTGAGCCAGCGGGCTGGGGGAGTGCCGTTTGGTGCTCGTGCCGTTGCGGAGGAACAGAACGCCTGCGCGGTTTCAAGAAGCAGATGAAACCACGGTTGTCGCTTGCTCAGGGCCCATGCCTTCAGTTGGTGTGCCAACCCGACAAATCGCCCGGTCGCCAGCAGGTCAGCGAGCTCTGGGATCGGCGTGGGCACTCCTCCGAGCACCTCGTCCCCGCCGATCCCGGATAGAAGTACCTTGCTGCCTTGAGAATGCACGAAATTCGAGAGTTCCTGAGAAGCCTTGGAAGGACGTCCCACTGCGCTCGGAGTTGCAGCGAACTCGCAGTCCTCCCGTTCGAATGCAAATACATTGTTACATCCAACGTCGATGTGACAGCCAGCGCGTCCGCGCTGCTCTTCCACTTTCGTGAAGTACGGCCGCTCGTTCCAGTTGGGTTCGGACTCGTCGTAGTACGAAACGGTGTCAAGCCTTGGAGTTTCTGCCCCTCCTCGGGCGAGGATTCGGTCGGCCATGCACACGATCGAAGATGAGTCCATCCCCCCACTCAGTTCGGCCAGAACAGGCGAGTCGGACCGCAGCCTTCTCCTCACGGATTCTCGGAAGACTGCCCGGAAATGTTCTTCGTATTCTCCGTCACTGCCGTATCGGATTTTCTTGTGCGGGTCAAAGTCCCAATACTTGGTGACGGTTTCTTTTCCACGTCGTAGGCAGACGAACGCGGAAGGTGGAACAGCATGGATCCCAACATAGGGAGTTAGATGAGTGGCAGGAAAATACGACAGCCAGCCGGCGATATATTCTTCCTCGAGCTGAAATGTTTTTCCAGATAGCAGCACAAGTGGGTCGAGAATGGTGCTCCAGGTAACTTGCTGCTCATCGGCCGTGTAATAGAGGCGCCGCAGCCCAATGAAGTCTTTCGTCAGAATCAGTGCATGCTCTCTCGGGTTCCAGATAGAGAGCGCCCAATCTCCGATGAACTTCGCGAACGAGTTTGTTCCCCAGCGCTCATACGCTCCCGCAACGATCGCTGCATCCGTCGATTCATCTGATAATTCGCCGCTCAACTGGGGGATCAGTTCTTCGCGGTTGTCGAGCCGCCCGTCCCAGGTAAAAACTGTGCCGGAGGGCACGGCGTGGGGCTGCGTCTCGCGGCGCGATTCTTGGGTCGTGTGGAAGCCCCTATATATAATGTCCACACCGGGACCGGAATAACGGCCCTCGCCATCGGGCCCGTAGGGCGCGAGCAACTGGCTCGCTTTTTCGAGGCGGCCTAGCGCAGGTGGCGCATTGTCGTAATTCCATCTTCCGAATTGCACGCTCATGGTTCGTTCCTTCGTTTCCGCTTCGCTTAGCACTGGTCGAGCACGGCGTACATCTCTCGCATGTACGGTTTGTCGTTCACAACGCGGCCATCG
>DATLST010000247.1:0-8206 GCA_035534055.1 Candidatus Acidiferrales bacterium
GATCCACGGCGATTTCCGTATTGACGAGGTCGGGCGATACCATTTTTATCGCGCTGTTGTCGTCGACGCGCACGAAAATACCCGGAAGCAACAGAATCTCGGCTCTGCCATCCTGAGTCGTGAGCGTCTGACCGGCCCCGAGCGTAGCCTTGCCTATGGAGCTGTCGTTCAGCCGCTCCGAGCCAATCGCCACCTGACCTTCCACATAATTGATCGTGCCGGGTTGAGCCGGCCCGGGCTGCCCGCCCTGATTGTCGTTCTGCTGCTGAGCCCAACCAGGATGAGCCACGCATGCAGCCAAAACGGCAATTGCGAATGCCTTTGTGAGTCTCATATTAACTTACCCCTAAACCCCTCGTTTATTAGATGCTCTTGTGAAGGGTTGCGTGGCTTCCGGTCTGCGTGGCGGCCGCTTACGCGACGGCAAACGGATGCGGGAAGCGGCTATATGCACGGGCGAGGCAAGGCGATACCGCTCAGCGGCCTTCCGTGCCCGGTGTTGCACAGCCGATTGGATGTCGACGATGCCGCAGAGAGATGACGAGGTGTGGTTTGTTTGGCCCCAGCCGGCCGATGTCAACTAAGTGCTTTTCAGGTAAGATGATTGACACATTGCAGGGGCGTAGCTCAGTGGCAGAGCAGCGGCCTTTTAAGCCATTTTTGACGAAATGCCACAAAACGCCGCGAGACACCAAGGCGCGCCATTTCAATCAGATAGGGGAAAATCGGCACGACGGGGGCAGCCCGATCATGCCCGGATTTGCCAAACGAAGTGCCACCAGAAGTGCCACCGGAATCCTCCCGATATACGACCATGCCGCATCACCAGGTTATTTGAAGAAGTCGAGCACGGTAAATCGGTTTAGCTTTTCATGGTGGGATACACCCTAAATTCCGGCCAGAGCTGCGCGAACCAACGCACTCTGCCGTATCCCGCAGGAAAGCCAATTGCTTGATTTATTTCATCTGCGGGTGTCTAGGGAATCAAAAAACCAAACGCGCGTAAAAATATCGCGCTGTGCGTGGGCAGCGTAGAAAGCACTTGCGAGCTTGGCAATGTCGTCCAGGGACAGCGGCCCGGAAGGCGTGTTGTATGCGAATGCGTTGAAGCCGCCGTGAACGAGCAAGCAAAACTCATCGAGCCCATGCGCCGCAAGGTGTTGCTGTTTTCCTGGTTGAAAGTAGTTCTCCATCTTTGCGTCCAAAGCATTTTTCAGTGCGGCGACGGTGCGCGCGGGATCGAAGGCACCTCCGTCGCCCGAAACGTCCATCCAGCGGAGGCCGTGGGGTTCTCCGCCGATATACTGGATTCCAACGAAGTATTTGCCAATCAAAGGATAGCCGGGAAACTCATTTTGGTAGTACGAGCCCCCGAAACGCTCATCGTTCGTGAGCCAAGCGCGATCTACGTCAATCGCACATGCAAAGAATTCAGCCCGAAGCCGTTCTGCGTCGACTGAGACTATCCGTTCCTCCCGATCTTCGATGAATGCCCCTCGGAAATTCTGCGGCCTGTATTCGCTCTCCCAATCCCGCCGAAGTAATCCGAGTATCTGGTCGCGTATTAATTCGCGCCTCTTCGCTTGAGTCATCTGCTCGCCGTCCAACCATTCAACCAGTTCGAGGCCGATTCGCGCGGCGCGCCCGGTGCCAATGAAATCCGGCGGGTCCATTCCTTCAGGAATTGGAGCCCAGGATAACGGCTGCCCGGCGAATTCTGGAAAGTGCGTTTCCAGGTCGTTTAGGACCGCCTGTTCGCGCTGAACATGAGTGAGACGGGGTGTTGCCATGACCGTTTGCCGACAGAAATTATACAGTCCCCGAAATCGCTCAAATATAAAATTTGAACGGTAAGGGCGGAGTGTCTTTGGAAATTGGCGCCGCTGTGAGTATTTCACCGACAGCACCTGCAAATTTGAGCGTAACTGGCTCTCCGTCGGCGAATATGCAGGCGTTGTAATTTAGTTTTGTGAGGGAGAGGATGTCTCGTACGACTTGAAGGATGTCTGCTCTCCCTTTGCAGATGTCAATGAGCAGCGGGTTCGGAACTTCTTTTCCGAGGTAGGTCTGAAGCCGAGGAACGAATCCTACGGTCCACAAATACGCCTCCTTCTCGGTGGAAACATGCGCGGTTCCCCTTAAGACCGGGTAGTCGCCCGGAGAATACAATTTCAGGTGCGTGCCGCGATTTATTCGCACGCCGACGACATTTGTTTCGTTGCCGACTGCGGAGCTGAAGCCCTCCCATTCCTCCTCGTTGAAACGAACACGGCCGTGGATGAACAGCTCTGTTGGCGGTTTCTTCGCAAAATTCTTTTGCTTGTAGGTGTCAACCGCTAGGGAAACTACTTCGCGAGCGGAATCGCGGTTCAAGTGGAATTCCTTATTGTCCTGCGAATACCAGGGGCCGACCGCGCCTTTGAAAACGACGCCATCTCCAGAATCCAGAAACATTTGAGCGGCGCAACATGCGTTTGAAGCGTCGCCCGACCTGTCGTCTCTCTTAAACACTAGCCCGAGATAGCACACTCCCTTGCGGACATGATTGAGTTTCCACGGGCGACCTCCAGCCTTGTAGAATGCCGTCGTTGAGAGATTCCAAGCCACGGTCGAAGGGGCATCCACTCTACGGAGAGGTCGGCCATCCGTTGTGAGAAATTCTTCAGGTGTGAGCGTGCTCTCTTGAATAATTTGGAGCGGAGCCGAGGAAAGGAGCAGCTTCGCCTTGAGCTGGTTGTGAAAGTCCGGTTCATAGCTGAAAGGAATGGCTGCCTGGTTCACTTCGGGAAACAGGGAGGGTTCTTTGGCGAGTTTTCTTGCCTGAGCGCTCGTTACGCCTGAGTCGTCGTCCAATCGCAAGCTTCGCTCAACCGTTGAGAGTGGACGGCAATATTTGTAAATCTCATCAGGAATTATGACGAACCAAACGTCAACGACATCTTCTTCCTGCCGCGCTGCGCCTGCGATCTTCTCCGCGAACAGCTGAACCGTTTTGTAAACCCGTTGGTGCCTGTCTCCCAAATAGAGAACGCTCGATAGGCTGTCTTGCCCCGCCGTGGGTATCGCAACTGTAATCTGCGGTTCCGCTTCCCACGGTACACCAAACACCGTCTGGAAGCCTGGGAAGATCGGGCGGAAAAGGGCTTCCGCGGGGGTCTTGGCCGAGAAGATCGGCTTCCTGATCCTGCTTAGCCAGGTCTTGAATCGCCTGATACCTTCCTCAGTTCCGATTACACCCGAGCGAATGCCATAAACAGTCCCTTTGGCGAGCGGGCCAAAGAGTGACAAGCCGTCGTGGGGATCTTCTACGGCTTGACGATGATGGAACTGGAGTAGGGGTTCCTCAAAGTAGTAGAGTCGCATCAGTGGCCGTCCTCGCCATTGCTATCCTGGTCGCTTGGCTCACCATCATCTTGTTCGTGCGGGACGTCGCTATCGTCGCCGTCATCCGCGATTTCCTCCGTCGCTCTGGATTCCTCGATTGCCTTTTTGGAAATGACGGAAAACGATACTTCGCTCTCAAAGATCATGGGGCGAGAGTCCATGATGATGCTCTCCCCGGATGCGACAGGTATTTCGAGGTTCCGTTTCTCCTCGGACACGAGGGTGACGGCGGCAAGCAGCCGGTCTCGCCAAGCGTCGTTGTACCAGCTCTTGCACTGGCGCCTTCGGGCTCGATGCATCCTTTTCTTGTCGGACCAGGGCGTTTTTCCATCGTCGCTGAATACAACATGACTCGTTATGTGAAAGACGACATAAGGTCTGAATTTAGCGTGCACTTGTATCGCGAAGTGCCAGTACCGCTTTGCGCTCGATGCCTTATCCCGCTGTGATGCTATGGTTGCGAATCCTGTCAGGGCACGCCAATCGCGTGTGCCTCCGATTCCGTCAAAGTGAACCTTGAGAGCCTCTTCGTTTGGGGGCTTCAAGAAGAACCAACACAGTTTTCCGTTTGCCAGTTCATAGCTGCCTAGATGCGCTTCCCGAATACGCTTCTCGAGGGATAGGCCAAGCAGGCGAACAAAACTACGTCGCAACTGGTGAAGCTCCTCATCGGGAATTGGAAGGGACCTGTCAAGCATGTCCGCAATAGCGAAAGATTGCGAATCCGCAATTTCAGAGACCTGCGGAAAGTCAGCCGCCGGCGCAAATGTCACCAAGCGCGAGCCTTCACAATACGCAGGCCAATTGCTGAGAAAGTGTTCTGTCTTTTCCGAGCCGTTCTCTAATGTATGGATGTAAATTCGTGTAGGCAATTGCGGTATTGCAAACCAGTTTGAAAAATACTTGTCGGGCTGCCGCAGGACGCCTGAAGTGGAGCTCCGGTATGAGCGCCACCAAGCGGCGACGTTCTGCGGATTAAACTTTCGCTTTCTCTTTGGAACTCGATCCCGGCTGAGTTTCTTGAGGAGCAGAACTAGACCATCCCGCCAGCTCGGAAAGAAGGCGATGCTCTGGCGAAGGGAGAGATAGACGTTGTACTCGGCGGAGGGGAGATCGTCAATCGCTACGGGAATGATGAAATCCTTACTGCCGTTGTGCTTCGCCTCCACGTCGGCCAGATGGAGTTCTTTTCTGAATCCTCTCTCTGCGCCGCCATTGGAAACGTGTGACAGTACATAAACGAACTTGCATCCTCTATTTCTTAGCACTTGTTCGATGTCGTCCCAAAAATTCTCCCCTCCCAGCAGCTTTGTGAGATCGCACCAGACGCGATATCCCTCCTTGGCAAGCTGAAGGGTCAGCCAGAGCGTGAACTCGTTATCTTCGATAGCGTGGCTGATGAGAAGCGTGTCCCTCGGAATATGGGAGCGTGGCTTGGACTTGGCGAGGTTCCGGCGCGGCATTTGTGAGCTATCTTACGATATAACAATCGTATGTGAAACGTGTGCTTCGGTCAGTGCTCCGCTGAGCTTTTCGCGGTGCCGTACTTATGCCGTGGAAATTGAAACGCATGTATCGGCGGCGGGGAACGAAGCAAGGGAGAAGCCAATGGTGGACGACCCACACCAAGTAAGGTTCGAATTCCAATTGAAGGAAGCAACTGAGCTTCGTGCATTTGCCTACTCCGTTGTCGTAGGCAAACACGACGGTAATTTCGAACGGAAGGACTACATAGCGCTCGGAATGTTTGCTCGATGCTTGCAGATACATGAAGCGACGGAAGCTGTGATTCGGAAGTCTCTCGTGGACGACGGACTGGTTCTGGTTCGTGCACTCGTGGAGCACGCAGTTAATGCCGTCTACATGTTGGCTATCGCCGATGCGCAAACTGCGGATGCCTTCGCGGACTACGGCGACTACCTGGCTTATACGCAATTACTTGATTTGAAGACGGTCGACCCCGATTTGATGAAAGTAAAGGTTCCTGCAGAAGAGGAGGAGAAAAGTCGGCTACGGTACGAGGCCGTGCGTGGAAAGTTCGACGGGAAACGCGGCGATAAATGGTGCGACGACGACGCTTTGTATAAGCGAGCCGCACGGTTGGACTATACGCTGCGGAAGCCTGACGTGGGCTCGGAATGGAGGTTGTTGGTCAATGCAGTTTGGCGTCATGCCTCCACGTATACGCATGGAACGGCCAGGGCACTGGCGCCGCAGATGGCCCAAGAAGGCGAGGTTACAACGTTCCACCGAAAATACAGCTACAAAGAAGCCGAACCGGTTTTGCAGTCGGCGAACACCAGTATCTATTTGGCCCTGCTTCCGATTGCCGTTCGACTAGGCGCGAAGAACGTCGCCGAGGTTCATGAGCGATTCGCGCGTTGGACGAAAGCGATGATGGATATGCCTAGGGCATAAGGAAAGTGGGTTTTCTTATCTTCACGATCGTGCAAATTCTAGTAATGGACGGATGTTCTTCGTATCAGCGTCAAGTGCGCGCAGCGCCGCGAAATACGTCTCGCGGGCCGGTCCGGTATCCACAAGATTAGTTCGTCCCCATGTGAATCTGGGCTTTCCATACTTCACGCTGAGCACATTGGCGAGCATCCTTGCGTGTCTGCCGTTCCCATTGGGGAACGCATGGATCTCTGACACCAACTGGTAGTGGAAGCGAACCGCGATTTCATCCATTTCGAACGTGCTGTTCTTTATCCAATAGCGAACATTGCCCAGGAGGACCGGAATCCGTTGATAGATTTCGGCGAAGTGGCAGCCGAAGTTCACGTCTCTTGTTCTATACTTCCCAGCCCATTTCCAGGTCTCGTCGAACATCTTTCGATGGAGTTCTCTCAAGTAAATTTCTTCCAGAGGGTCCCTGCTACTGATGATTCTGGAATTGAACGCCCACGTTTGCGCTCCGAGGATATTTTTCCGTTCCCATTCGTCTAGCTCCTTTCGAGCCGCGAGGTTGGGAATCAATTGCGCCGCATCGTCCGGGTGGAGCGGTGTATTTCCGGGAGTCTCGTTGAGATTGGAAATGGTGCTCATTATTTGTTGAGTCGCCGTTTGGTCTCTTCCTCGATCAATTCTTCTACATTCCCCGGCGCTTGGTTTTCGAGGGCCATCGTGTGCTCGACATCGCGAACATCTTCTGTAACCTGGGCGCGCGCGCGCCGCTCGGCCAGTTCGGTGACCGTGCCGGACTTTGGAACGATCGCATACACTAAGTCGCAATCCATTGCGGCGGCCACGCGCCGTAGACTGCGGAGAGTGATTCGGTCGGTCGCTTCGGCTTCTTCGAATTCTTGAATACGCCGTCGCGACTGTCCGAGCTGCTTTCCCACGGTTTCGAGAGTCAACCCTAGCCCCTCGCGTATGGCTCGGAGCCAGCCGCGTTGAGGGCGCGGTTCCTGTTTGGCGGTGTCGAAAGTAGATAAGGCGCGAGCCAGTTGGCGCAGCCGAAGATCTCTGAAATCGCGTTTCACAATGAAGCTCCTGTCCTGCTATGGCAGGACATTATTAACAGTATGTCCTACTATAGAAGGACATGTTGAGTAATTAGTCCTGATATACAAGCCCAACTGACTACATACTGTCCTGATATGTTAGGACAAATTCATTGAGGTGTCAAGGACCTCCTAGCGGGGGCGCGTCCATTTTTATGGCGGACCGGGTATCGGAAGAATTCATTCCGGAGCAAGGGCAGAAACTTGCCGACAGAGCATTCGCTGAAGGACGCTCCAACTATCCTCAAAGCTGGTAGTGAGTTAGCAATTTTGCGAGGCGGCCATAGCGGTTCCGCGGTCGCCGGCTTCTTGATGCCAAAATCGCGGCACGGATGACAATCCGACTTCCGCAAGGATCTCTCGGGCCGACGAGTTCCGGATTAACCGTTTCCCCAACGGTTGGATTGTCTTCAGAGAAAATCTAGACCACCTATGCTCACCACTGTGCCACTCAGGAGGCGAGCAAGTACAGTTCCTTGTTATAAGACGTCTTTACGCCAATTCCGCGTTTCATGGCTAACTTTGAGGTCTTTCGCCAAGAGTTCACCAAGTGATTGAAATGGAGGGAAACACAATGTCGAGCATTGGAGTGAACAAAGTAATTCTGCTCGGGAATGCCGGGCAGGATGCGGAGATGAGATCCACATCTGCGGGTAAGTCTGTTGCGAATTTCTCGCTCGCAATCAACCAATCCTATCGCGACAAGAAGGACGGAAATGTCCAGCGGGTCGAATGGGTCCGTTGCGTCGCCTGGGGCAAGCTGGCGGAAATTGCCGAAAGGTTTGTGATTAAGGGGAAGCAAGTGTTCGTCGAGGGTCGACTCGAGACGCGGCGATTCGAGGATCGCGAGGGAAGCCCAAAGACAGTGACTGAGGTGGTTGTGGCGTCTCTGCGCGTTCTTGGTGGGGCGCCGAACGCGAGCCGCAACGGGAACGGTCAAGACGCGGAGGCAAGCGACACAACGAACGCAGAGAGTGAAGCGGTTCCCTTCTGAGCGTCCGTCCATCAACACGTTCTAAACCCTTTCATCGGAAGCCTCCGCGTAGTCAGCGATCTCGCCGACGCGCGCTTTCAGATCCTTCAACCAGGCCTGCGGCTTACGACCGTGGATGAGACGACCCAAGAAGCTAAGCCTTTCAGCAACATTACTGCGGTTCCAAAGAATGTCTTCCCTAGCGACTTTGCTGTAGATGGCCAAAAACTCGGACATGCTGGCAGGCTTGGAAAAGAGGTAAGTGGCATGGCCGAGCTGAGGCGTTTCGACGATCACCGTTCTCTCGAGATCAAAGATGTACTCGGACCGAAAGAGGTAGAGA
>DATLST010000248.1:0-7151 GCA_035534055.1 Candidatus Acidiferrales bacterium
GAACCCCCGACCCTCTGCTTAGAAGATGTGACAGAGTATTAGTTGATGCGTGGCCTGCTTTGTTTTTCTGCGACTTACGTGCATGGTGTTCGACGGTGTTCGGCACGTTTTCGTGCCGTTCTGCTCTCAAACTTGCTCCCACATTTGATTCCTGACTGTCTGCCAGAATTTTAGAAGGTCATAGACGCAGAGCAAATCTTTAGCCGGAAAAGAAGCCCAAAAACGGACAGCGGAATTCTCTCGGTTTCGCAGCGGAATGGATTAACGCGACATAGAGAACGTTTGGCAATCCCCGAAGGCAAGCACCCGCCGTGGTGAGCAAATAGCGAATGTGTTAGTCTGCGTACAAATGGCGAGCATGAAAAACGAGCCAAAGTTTCCGTATCCGTCCAAGGTATATGCTCCCCTTAATAGGTGTGCATATTGCCCATCGACGGATGACCTGACCAATGAACACGTTATTTCGTTTGGTTTTGGTGGGGAGCTGATTCTGCCCAAATCAAGTTGTAGAGTGCATCGAGAAGTGACTTCGAAGGTCGAGGATTTCATTCTTCGCAAGTATCTCTGTGCGCTGCGATCACATCTCTCCTTGCCATCTCGCAAGCCCGCTCAACGGCCGGATGGATACATGCTTAAGCTACGGCGCGGTACACATTCTTGGAAACAGAAAGTCAAGCTAGCGGATCATCCCGGCTTTGTGCGCTTCATGATGTTTGCTGACGCACCCGGTCGAGTCGCCGGTCGCGCCCGCGAGCAAGAAACCTGGTCTGTTAAATTCATCGACGCGGAAATATTCCCCGATATCGCAGTTCGGCTTGCCCGTCTCGGTGCTGATTCATTCGAGGACGCGGTTACAATAAATGCGATGGCCCTTTCGAGGTGGGTTGCCAAGATGGGGCATTGCTTCGCTGTGGCCGAGTTGGGGCTTATTGCCTTCGAGGAGATGTATGTCGCTGACCTCGTAAGCAGTGAGGCAAAAGACTGGAATTATTGGGTAGGCGGTTATGATCGGGGTCGGGACGTTGCGGCACAGGAGCTCCATGAGCTTAGATTTCTGCGGCGGGGGAATGATCTTTCGGTGATTGTCCATCTCTTGGTTCCGTACTGTCCGCGCTATGGGTATGAGGTCATCGTTGGGCGTCTTCGACCGAATGTGGGAATTCCGGTCGAACTCGATGAAGGTTTGACTGCGTGGAATCCCGTCACGGTCCAACAGATATGGAAACCACGATCAGTTGTCCTCTGAAACTGCTTTGCGTGGGTGCCCTACGATACGAGATAGTTGGAGGGTAATAAATGGGCGAGCGAAGGGTGCGTTTCATATGCTTAGGGATTATGGTCCTGGCGTTGTCCTGCCCCGCCCTAGCCGACAGGTGGCCACTGGGAGTCCCTAAGGGCAGCGTTGTAGTCGCCACAATACCGCGAGCATTCTGGCAGGTGGACAAGTACGACAGCGCGTCGTCGGGCGGCCAGCTTATTTATTTTGTAAATGTGGAGGATGTTCTCAGTCAACCCGGCTGGCGGGCGAGCGGCTTTCCATACTGCGGAGACTTCACGCTGACGAAGATCACCAAGTTCAAGCCCCTCGGCAGACTACGCTACACTATCGTGGAGCTTCGAAACTCGACCATTTACCTAAAGCTCCGCTTCCCCCCCGGAACGGACCTGAGGACTGACTTCCAAAGGGTCGTCACCCCCGGCGACTGGCAATCATTCAAGGGCAGCAAGGACTTCCGTGACAACGTGCTGGCTCCCCAAGGGGCTGGCATTTTCACGGGTCCACTGGCGAGACTACCGGAAGCAATAAAGCTATCGCTCTTTGGGATGGTCTGTAGCGGCCAGGGCACTCTGGGAACAACGGAATTCAAGGGGCGCACGTATCTTGCAGTGACCCTTGGTGACGACGGGACCGTTTACAACACGGTCCAGCTCAATCAGTCGGCCCGCGTTGCCAAGGTGATTAACGACCGCCTCCTAGATGACATCAAAGCGTTCCAAGGTGTTGCGAGTCTTGTCGGAATTGATGGCGTCGAGTTCACGGTCCAGATATATTTCAGAAACCTCGTGAGCGAAACCTTGCCAACAATTGACAAGCTTGAGCTTTACGTGCCACTTGGCCTTGCGAGCAAGTTTGCGGATCAGGACATTACGAGTCAGCAGCTTATGGACGGGAGCGTGATTATCCTTAATGGAAATCGCATACAGGTTTCGCTCGCCTTTTGAATAAAGGCGGTGCCGGTTGCGGACGCGTCGCTCCACTGCCAGTCCAGCCCGGCGAAGTCCGAAACGAGAATCTGCAGATGCACAACCCTCAGCGGGTGGCACGTGTTTTCTCTTTTTCCTTTTCTGCGGCAAGCATTCGCGCCTGGGCCAAATCAATGCGGGCTTTGTGACCGTGCTTTTGTAACAGGTACAAGAGCTCGCTGCCATTGAGTAGCGTAATCGGCTTGCCTTTCGCGAATTCATAGGCATCCGGGCCATAATCTGCTGTTGTCACCAGAATTCCCTTGTTTGCACCCTCATTGAGGATCGTGCCGTAAAGGTCGCGAACCGCTGAGACGCTGACGGTGTCCGTGTAGCGCTTGGCCTGGATGACTATTTTCCCTCCGCGAATCGGATCTGGGTCGAACGCTACCGCATCCACTCCGTGGTCACGGCTGGCGCGTGTAATCTTCACCTCGCCGCCATCTCCGCTGAATTCCTTTTCGAAAACATCTCTGATGAGCTGCTCAAAATCCTCCCAATCCATCGCGGCCAGATTTGTCGAGTTGTCGAGTGCATCCATGATTGGCCGTGCGCTTATGAAGCGCGCATCCTCACGATTCAGCTGCAGGATTGGTCTGACTGGGGACATCGCCGCGAGTCTCGCACCGGATATTCCCTTGAGTTTTCTAAAGCACGCTTTCGGGTCAACTTCAGCCACATTAATCTCAAGGAACTCTCTTTTGGTCGCCTGGATCGTCAGGACGCATGGATGTACACTCTGGCCCGTAGCCTTGTCCGTAGAAGTCACCCAGCCGTTGAAAACAACCGAGTCCAGGGCACCGGCTTCGTCCCAGCGAAGCAGTTCGTAAATAGTCCTCAGCGCCACCTGGTAAAGCACTGAGTCGTATGTCTCCTCCGTTGAGGTTTGCGATAGCATGACGGGAGTGACCTTGTCCCCGGCAGCCACGTGCTTGTATCCCCTTGCGGACGGCATCGCCTCCCTTGCAGGCAATTCGTAATCAACAACAACCGTCCGTGTCTCGCCAGCGTAATCAAGCTCGAAGGTTTTTGGAAACGGGTCAGGATGCTCGGTTGCCGTAATATCTGCGGTGAATGGACGATGAAGAGCTATCCCGGGGACGGACACCGAGGTGCGGGGATAAACGGACGCCTTCAGAACCGTGCGACAGTACTCGGCCACAGCGCTTGGCTCGCACCGGCTGTACGCTGCCTTAACCTCACTCTTTACCGCTTCCCAATGAGCGAGTTCGCGTTGGAAACTTTCCCTACGGTCTTGGTTTCGCGCTTCAGTCTCGGCTGTTGATCGCTCCCACTGGGTATGCGCAGCCTTGAACCGGTCCTCCGCTTTGCCTCTCTCTCGCTCCCTGATCGACGGGATAATGCGACCGAGAAAACTGATGTGTAGTTTGTATGACTCGTGGTTCGGCTCGGCAGGTACCGTTTCTAACTTATCTTGAGCCGGGGCCGACAGGAGTCCCCACTGCACGGTATATTTGATGAGCGCCCCGAACTTGAGCAAGAAGCTCAGAGCGGTCAATTCCGCCTGTACCTGAGCCGTGAGCTGCTCCGCCAGCTCCCGCAGCCGGTGCTCCGGTGACAGGAGACGCTTCATAGCTTTGGGGTCCAGCCAGCGTTTCTCTCCTCGTGCCACGGCGGATGCTGTGGCGATGGTTGCTCTGAACTCAGCGTCCCAAGTTCTTATCTGGTTCGCAGCCTCCTGCTCGGCGGCCTCGCGCGTGTGGTCCGCTATGACGCGAAACTTGTTCACCGTCGGATGAACGAGGCGTACGACCCACATAGCTTCTCCCTAAAACGCTCAAGGCCGCCCTACAGAGCTACCGTCGGATTGCTGGTACCAAATAAGATTTTCATTTCGGCGGATGAAACCCAAAATCGAAACCACTGATTCCCATTGACGAACTGCTCAGAAGATACTCGCCGGCGACGAGCGCGGCCTTCGGCGAAACCAAGTATGTGCTCGAATCCAGTTCCGTGATGTCGATATCGGGCAACCTGTCTTTGCTCAGCCCGGCTTTGAACGTGAACATATTGCCGCCCGATGTCGTCTGCAATTCGCGATGGTCTTTCTTCTGGTCAAATCGCACGATAACGATGTCACGGCCTGACGGTGCATAGGGCATTCCTGGCGGCATCGTAATAAATTTGAAACAGAACTGGGGTACTACCTCTTTGACCTGAACGGGGGCCTGCGGATCACGGAATGTCCACACCATTTGAGGCGTTAGGCCAGGGACAAACATTTTCGCGGTGTGTTTAGCGCCTCCACCGGACATGGTGATCTGCTGCATTGGAGTCCAGGAAGCGCCCGTCCAGTAATATGTACCTGGTTGCAGCTTTGTTGCTGCCTCCTTCGGGTTCGGAGATTGGGCCGAAGCCGAAATGTTGAAGCCAGAAACGACAATCAGACAAATAACGCACCGCAAGAAGAATTGCATGTGCACCTTCATGGACAACAGTGTTGAAGCCTACACGCAGGAGCAATTACCTGTCCAGAGAAGAGTAATTAAGGGAGCGGGGGCTTCTTCGTCGAGCGCCACGCAAAATGGGATTTGGACTAGGATTGTGTTTGCTTTAGGTCGGAACCGCAATGCTTGCACTTTATTGCTTCTCGTTTAACCAATTCTGCACAGTAAGGACACTTGACCTCATCAGACTCTAAGACAACAGCCACTCCCTTGGCTCGAAGAACCTTATACGATGTCAGTGACATTCCTCGACCATATTCGACCCTGATGACCGCGTTCGCTCCCATTTTTGCTGCCTGTTCTTGCAGCTTCAAATTGATATCTTCGAGAGTGGGCGTTTTCGAGAAAGCTGTCGCGGCTTGAACTTTTGCGGAGATTTCACCGATTGTTTTATAAGGTCGGTCAACGTCCCCTGCGTGTATTTCTATCTCCGTTACCTTCATGCCTTTCCCCCTGGCCGCCAGTCTGAAGGCTTTTTCCGCGTCACACAGAACTCATTGCCATCGGCGACCTTTCTCCTTGCCGCGTAATACTAATTCAAACTGCCAATGCGGCGTCACAAGAAAATGATTCAGGCAGAGATAACCGAGAGGGCGCCATGCTCCTTGCGTGTTGGCCGGACGGTGATTTCAACATCCCGACGCAGAGCCGTGAGGAATTCCATGAGGCGTCCAACAGAGAAGTTACCCGCGCGGTTTCGCATCAGCAGAGACACCTGGGGTTGCTGAACGCCGAGGATTTTGGCGATCTCGACCTGTGTCATGCCGCTGTCCTTGAGGATCGTGTAGATTTGCAGCGTGAGTTGCGCCTTGAGCAACTCTTGTTCGGGATTGGGAAGACCAAGGTCAGCAAAGACGTTCCCACTGCCTTCGGTTACGCGGGCAACACGATTGCGCGTTTTTTGGACTTTTGTTTTCACTTTAGTTCTGCCTTTCTCGATAATCACGCTCGGCCTCTGCAAGGCGTTGTTTAATCAAATCGATCTCCCTCGTCGGTGTGGCAATCCCTTTGGTGGACTTCTTCTGAAACACATGCAAGACATAGATGGCATCCCGAAAACGCACGGTGTAAACGGCCCGCCATGCACTGCCGTGATGCGAAGCGATGATTTCGAGCACGCTAGCACCGCCAAAGCCTTTGAGGGGTTTGGCGGCAGGATCGGTCTTGCCCTCCTGGGCTGCAAAGAGCGCGTGCCCGATGTCGAGCCTGACCTCGCTAGGGAACGACCGCAAATCCCTGAGCGACGCTCCAATCCATCTGACAGGCTTCAGCTCGCTTGCCATGCGTATACTAGTATACAGATTTACATATATCAGGGCTAGTGTGAAATAGACGCTTCGTGCCGGGACGGTATAAGCGCCGGGAGGCCCATGCCTCCATAGGCGGATCGCTCCCGCAGCGAAGCCGCAGTCAAGGGCGACCATCGGGAGCGGCGCCAGCGGGCCTGACCCTTGACGGCGGCGAGAGCGAAGGGAATCGATCTTATCTGGTGATGCTGTGATCTGCTGCCTGGGTTTGTCCTTGGCCCTGGCTTCCTGAAAGTGACGGCTCGATCCCGTGACGCTCGGGCGGATTCACCGCTCGGTTCCATTACGGATCGGTGCGACACGTCGCGCTAGAGCCCTCGGCGAGTTCAGACTCGTCGTTCAGAAGGAACCCTCAAGCCTCAGTTGGAGGAGGTTCCTAACGCGTGTAGCTACCGCTGAATGTTGTTAAGCGATTGCAACAAAGCATATTACAGCAATCTTGATTGAGTATGTACAATGGATGTACAATTCGTTGATGGAGGGCCTCTCCGAGTTCGACTGGGATGAAAACAATGAACAACATCTCGCAAAACACGGTATCAGCCGTTCCGATGCGGAAGACGTTTTGTCGGGAAATCACATCCTCCTGGAATACCAAACGGAAGGCAACGAGCAGCGCTGGGTTGCTGTCGGTGCAACTCGCGCTGGGCGGATAATCACCGTCGTGTTTGCGTTACACGGCGAGGCCATGCGCCCGATAACAGGGTGGAGCGCCGATAAAGCCACGATTGATCTGTACTTTCAGCAATGGGGGCAGGAGTGAATATGGCAAAAGCAAAGATAAAGCAAGTACTGATTCCCAAGTTTTCCAGTGAGGCCGACGAAGCAGCGTGGTGGGATACTCATCGTCCCGAAATTGAAGCCGAAATCCGAAAGCGAATTAAGAAGAAGAGACCGCTGACCCTAGACGGTCTTCTCCGAGGAGCAAGCCCCTCCCAACCCGTCACGTTGCGTGTATCGCAGGAGGATCTGGAAATGGCACGCCGGTTGGCAGCGCGAAGGGGCTTGGGATACCAGACCTACATCAAAATGCTGCTCAGGAATGCTCTCAGCGAAAATTCTGCTGAAGGAGTCGTGAATGAGTTGTGCTCTTGTAGTGAAGTCCAGACCGGTTTTGAATACTGGTCAAATG
>DATLST010000249.1:0-10499 GCA_035534055.1 Candidatus Acidiferrales bacterium
GGAAAAAATACAAAACTGGAATCAAGGTCACAGACGAACAAATGAGACAACTACACGTCGTCCCGCATACGAACTTGCCCAGGTGGAACTACACGATAAGTCCGAGAAAGAATGCGAACTAATTTTTGCTCAAGCCCTTAGACGAGATGCCTGGGGTACCAATTCAAGATCTATGGTTGGATATCCCCCCGTTACAAAGCCAAAGTTCTGAACGCACTGGATACGACACGCAGAAACCAGAGAAGCTGATTGAGCGCATTATTTCTCTCGGCAGTGATGAGGGCGATCTCGTGCTCGACTGCTTCGTCGGGAGTGGAACGACCGCCGTGGTTGCGGAAAAACTGAACCGCCGATGGGTCGCTTGTGACCTAGGCAGGTTTGCGATTCATACCGCCCGAAAAAGGATGTTGGGCGTTGCTGGCGTCAAACCATTCAACGTGCAAAATCTGGGTAAGTATGAACGCCAGGCATGGCAAGTGGCTGAGTTTCCCGCGAATGGAAAAGATCGCCTTGAAGAACAGCGAGAACGCGAAGCAGCCTATCGCAAATTCATTCTTGACCTGTACCACGCGACGCCGATGAATGGATACTCTTGGCTGCATGGAACGAAATCCGGGCGAATGGTGCATGTTGCGGCGGTGGACGCGCCGGTGACTCAGACTGACGTAAAAGCCATCGCGCGCGAAGCGTGGAAGGCAATTGGTTCCGGGAAAGATTCACCAACGAAGGCGGCTGTGGACATACTCGGGTGGGAGTTCGCGCTGGAAGTAAACGAACTCGCCAAACAAGTTGCCGCTGAATCGCGCGTGGACGTTTCGTTCAGGTATATCCCTCGCGACGTACTGGACAAGAAGGCTGTTGAACAAGGTGATCTAAAATTCTTTGAATTGGGCGCGCTGTCGGTTGACGTAAAGCAGAAGGGGCGGGGAGTTACGCTGAAATTGAGCGATTTCGTGATTCCGACAGATGACGTTCCTGAAGAAGCGCGCAAGGCGATTAAGCATTGGAGCCAATTCGTGGACTACTGGGCCGTGGACTGGGACTACAAGAACGACACTTTTCATAATCAGTGGCAAGCCTATCGGACACGCAAAGAACCGAAGATAGAACTGGAAACAAAGTACGAGTACAAGGAACCGGGAAAGTATCAAATCGTCGTAAAAGTGATCGACATTTTAGGCAACGACACGACCAAGACACTCGAAGTCACCGTGAAGTGAACCTAAACCATGCCTCGCAAGAGAAAACAGTCAAGTTCGCCGTCGCAAACTGAGCTGCTCGACATAACCGCGAAGCTGCGCACCGGACCGTGCGTGCCCGCCCTTCGCGAAGCCGTGAAGGCGTGGAAAGCAGGCGGATGCAAGGGCATCACGGATACGACGCGCATTCTCTTGAACTTCTGGTTTCAGACTGACCATAGAACGCGAACAGGTTTGCCATTCAAGTACCACGAGTCGCAACGGGAAGCCATCGAAACGCTGATTTTCGTTTGGGAATACGAAAAGATTCGGACGCGCAAAGGTTTGCTGGAACGCTACGCGCAGGACTTGCGCGACTTGGCCCTGCCTCCCTTTGACGATTTTGCCCGCTACTGCATCAAGATGGCGACCGGGAGCGGCAAAACAAAAGTGATGGCGCTGGCTATCGCTTGGCAGTTTCTGAACGCCATGCGGGAATCCGAGACAGTAGCGAGCGATTACGCCAAGACGTTTCTTGTTCTGGCTCCGAATGTGATTGTGCTGGAACGGCTGAAGATGGACTTCCAGGGCAGCCGCATCTTCCAGACCGATCCTGTGATCCCCAAAGAACTTGGGATTTTCTGGGAATTCGATTGCGTGATGCGCGGGGAAGGGGAGAAAGCTCACGCGGAGGGAACACTTTTTCTCACCAACATTCACCAATTTTATGAGAAGCCGGATCGTTCAACCGAAGATGAGCCCGACGCGATGACTGCGGTGCTGGGATCGAAGCCTCCCACAAAGAAATTGGAAATGAGCAATTTCGGCGAACGGATTGCGCTCCGCGCCGGAAATCTCCTCGTGGTGAACGATGAAGCGCACCACACCCACGACGAAGATAGCGAATGGAACAAAGTCATTAGGCGCATACACGGAGAAACACCGCTGGCGGCTCAACTGGATTTTTCCGCTACTCCGAAGTTTCAAAAAGGGGCGATCTTCCCCTGGACAATTTCGGACTACCCGCTCAAACAGGCCATTCTCGACAATATCGTGAAGCGGCCCATGAAAGGGATCGCTAAGATCGAAGAAGCAAAATCGGATCACGCCAGTGTTCGTTATCGAGGATATCTCGCCGCTGGCGTCGAGCGCTGGCGCGAATACCGTCGCGAATTGGAGCCACTCAAGAAGAAACCCATTCTTTTCGTAATGATGAACAGCACGGAAGACGCAGATGACGTAGCGGACTGGCTGCGCACCAAATATCCGTCCGAGTTTGGCGGTGAGCGAACTCAGGTGATCCACACCAAGAACAACGGCGACATTACGGAGACGGATTTGGATAAGGCTCGCAAGGCGGTTCGAGAAGTGGATGAAGAAAAAAGTCCGATCAACGCCATCGTCAGCGTATTGATGCTGCGCGAGGGCTGGGACGTACAGAACGTCACCGTGGTTGTTGGCTTGCGTCCCTACACGGCCAAAGCCAACATCCTGCCCGAACAAACCATCGGGCGAGGCCTTCGGCTTATGTTCCGTGAACTGCCGACGAGCTACACGGAACACGTGGACATCATCGGAAACAAAGCATTCCTAGATTTTGTGGACGATTTGGAGAAGCTGGAAGAGTTGAAACTGGATACGTTCGAGCTTGACAAGGAAAAGCTGCGTATCATCACGATCCTGCCACTCGAAGGCCGCAAGGAATTCGATATTGGCTTGCCGGTGCTCACGCCATCTCTTGTGCGGAAGAAAAGCTTGGCCGAAGAGATTGCTGGACTGGAAGTGCTCGGCTTTCAGTCAATCGTCCTGCCAAAAAGTGAAGACGACCCGCGTTCGAAGACTTTTACTTACGAAGGTTACGACATCATTACACTCAAGAAGGAATTCGAGCGAGAGTACACGATACCCGAACCGCAGACTTCTCAAGAAGTGATTGGATACTATGCGCGCCGGATTGCAGAGGCGGTAAAACTTCCAGCACAGTTTGCAGCGCTTGCTCCCAAGGTTCGAGAATTCTTCGAGCAAAAGGCGTTCGGGCATCCCGTTGATCTGAACGATCCTGCCATCGTCAAGGCAATGAGCACGCCGGTCGCACATTATGTGTGCGTGGACGTTTTTAAGAAGGCTTTGCAAGCGCTGACAATTGAAGAACAAAAGCCGCAGCTTCTGGAACCCGCGCGAATCCTTTCTGCCTGCCAGCCATTTCCGTGGTCCCGGCCTGTGTGGGAAGGCGAGAAATGTATTTTCAATTTGGTGCCATGCGACAACGACTTCGAGCGGGAGTTTGCGAAATTCTTGGACAACGCGAAGGATGTGAAGGCATTCGCAAAATTGCCGCGCGCATTTGGTTTCACCATCGAATACACCGATACCTCCATGAACCTCCGAAACTACGAGCCAGATTTCGTCGCCGTGGATAAATCAGGAACTCATTGGCTTCTCGAATCGAAGGGGCAAGAGAACGTCGATGTTTTCCGAAAGGATGTCGCCGCCGTGCGCTGGTGCGAGAACGCGACCAACCTGACCGAAACCCAATGGAGATATGTGAAGGTTCCGCAGAAGGAATTTAATGCTTTACAACCCAGCCGTTTATCTGATCTGGCGGCTTTCGTTCCAACCCTCTTCCATTACACTGTTGAACCTAAGGTCTGATGTCTGAGGGTGGTCGCAATTTGCGACCTCAAATTGGAGATACATGCCAAGAACTACTGCGATTGTTCCCGTCGAGCGAATTGAATCCCGCATCCTCCTAATTCGTGGACACAAGGTGATGCTCGCTTCCGACCTTGCCGAACTGTATGGCGTCACAACGAAACGCCTGAATGAACAGGTAAAACGTAACAAGGAGCGATTCCCCGTCGATTTCATGTTCCAGTTGACCTCCGAGGAGACCAAGAGTTTGAGGTCGCAAATTGCGACCTCAAAGCAACAGCGCGGCGGACGCCGTTATCGACCTTATGCATTTACCGAGCACGGGGCCATTATGGCGGCGAGCGTCCTTAATACCCACAGAGCCATTGAAGTCAGCGTTTACGTTGTGCGTGCGTTCGTGAAGTTGCGCAAAATGCTCCGCACGCACAAGGAACTCGCGCGAAAACTGGCCGAATTGGAAAAACGAATCGAAGGACATGACGAAGAGATTACGGCCCTGTTTGAAGCGATCCGGCAGTTGATGGAACCACCCGAAAAATCCGCCAAACGAATCGGGTTTCATCGCTAGAGTTTCAGATATCCTCCGCACGACCAAGCTACCCCACTCAAAATCGGGGTTCGTCACGTTAGTTCCACTCTTTTGTCCTTCCTGCTGAAAGCGTGCGCCTGAGCCGTCCGCTTCTCCTGTCAAGGGTCTCCGCTTCGCTCCGATAAACGCCAACACCGCGCCCTTGACAGCGCAGCCGGTCAGGCGCTCCCACCCGCCAGGAAGGGCATTTGCTTTTAATGCGCCGCTCTCCGGCGTCGCCTCGAAAGCAAAAATCAAACCGCGAAAGGAGTCCTTTCCAATGCGCCAAACCAAGAAACAGCCGCTTTTCCCGCTTGGCCAAATCGTCGCGACACCGGGCGCTCTGGCCGCTCTCGAAAAAGCTGGACAACAACCGCTCGAATTCCTCTCACGTCACGTTCACGGCGAATGGGGAAACGTGCCCGACGAAGACCGCAGGGAAAACCAATTCAGTCTCGAACGCGGATTCCGGCTCTTGAGTAGTTTTCGCACCGCCGCCAACGAGACAGTCTGGATTATCACCGAGGCCGACCGCTCTGTAACCACCCTCTTGTTACCCGAAGAGTATTGAACTGAAAAGAAATCTAAGAAAAAAAGGAGACGAATGAAATGAACGCAGCAACAGCAGTAAGCACGAGCAGCACAGAACCCGTGCCCGTAAGTGTTCAGGAACTTCCGTTGGGCAAAATCTCGGAATCGAAGACTAATCCCCGCCGCCAGTTCGACGAAACCAAGCTCGCCGAACTCGCGGACAACATCAGGCAATACGGCGTGCTCCAAGCCATTCTTGTGCGGCCTATTGGCGAGGCGGGCAGCTTCGAAGTAGTGGCGGGGACGCGCCGGTACCGCGCATCGAAGCTCGCTGGACGAGAAACGATTCCCGCTACCGTCCGCAACCTGACCGATACGCAGTGCCTCGAATTGCAGTTGATTGAAAACCTCCAGCGGTCTGACGTTCACGAACTGGATGAAGCGCAGGGGTATGCCGCGCTCATGCAACTGCAACCGGAGAACTACACCGTCGAGACCATCGCCACGAAGGTGGGGCGATCCGAGGCTTACGTGTATGCCCGGCTCCGGCTTCTGCACCTCATTCCCGAAGCGAGGCAGGCGTTCTACGAAAGTAAGCTCACTGTGGCGCACGCCTTCGAAATGGCTCGCTTGCAACCAAACGACCAACAACGCGCCCTGCAGGAATGCTTCCCGCAGCATCGCAGTGCGGCTGCCATTCTGAAAGACAAGAAAGCCGAAGCGGTCACTGTGCGGGAGCTACGCCAGTGGATTGAACGGGAAATCCATCTTGACCTTACCAATGCACCATTCGATCCGCAGGATGAAACTCTTCTGCCGTCAGCGGGAGCGTGCGCCCAGTGCCCGAAGCGCACGGGGAGTAATCCGTTGCTTTTTCCAGAAGTGCGGCAGAAGTCGATCTGTACCGACCGAGGATGCTACCGCGCAAAGGTGGAAGCCCTTGTGCAAATTCGCGTGCAGCCGCTTGAGCAAAAGGGCGAGAAACCTCTGCGCGTCTCGCAGGCTCCGTCATGGCAAGCGAACGGGCATGCGCGAGACGTGCTCGTCGAAGGCCAGTTCCTGAGAGCGAAAAGCAAGAGCGAGTGTCCGCACACAAAGCCCGCTGTGCTTATCGACGGCAAAGGCGCTGGTACCATCATCCATATTTGCCGCGATGAGAAATGCCCCGTGCATTCTCGCAACACTCGTTACGAGCCAACGCCGCAGGAACGCGCCCGACGCGCCAAAGAAAGATTGGCCGAGCGCGTTGAGAAGCAGTCCCGCTTCCGCATCCTCGATGCGGTTCGCAAGAAGTTGCCGGACGCTCTGCCCCGTACAGACGTGGAGATGATTGCTCTCGACTATTTTCGCCGCTTGGGTCACGACAATCACCGCCGTTTGTGCCAGGTGTACGGATGGGAAGAGAAGAAGAGCAAGACCTCGTGGGGCGGACAGACTGTGGACTACGAGAAAATCGCAACGGCAGCAGTTGAAGGTATGACCGCCGCTGACCTGCATCGTTTTCTCGCTGTATGCGCTCTTGTGTCCGACCTGTATTGCCCCGGATACAATCCGCTGCAGGCGCTCGGAAAGGAATCAAACCTTGCACGCACCGCTGCGCGATATAAGGTCGATTCGGCAAAAATCACCGCAGCAATCCGAACCGAACTGACAAAAGAGAAGGACAAATCGCCAACCCCAAGAACTGGAAAGAAAGCAACCGGCAAACTGCAACGCAAATCCGAAACCGCAGCACGAAAAACAGCGCGTTAAAGTTCAAATTGTGTGGGCCGTGCTTCCAGCACGGCCCACGCTTTGCCGATAATAGCCACGCGGCCGGCCTGGAGCGACGACTGGCAGTGTTACAACTCCGCCTCCACGATGCCTTTACTTCCGGATGGCCCGTGATTCGGGGACAATCCTGGAATTGCCTAAATCGCCCCGGAGATGCATTGCTGCTCCCTGACTTTTTCCATATCATAACCCTGCCAGTGGGCTAGAAGATTCCTACTAAATTACGGCCTCAGACTTAGCGCACGCAGGATGTGAACGGGGTGCATACGTGGGAACCACGGTCAATCGAGGATCGGAGTGGCGGCGCTGGGAACCTCATATCCATGCGCCTGGAACCGTTCTGAACAATCAATTCGGAGGTACCAATGCTTGGACGAACTATCTCACTGCGCTGGAAACTGCCGCGCCCAAGATTGAAGCCATTACTGTTACAGACTATTACGTTACTGATACGTATGAAGAGGTGCTTCGGCAACGGCTTGCCGGGCGCCTGCCCGACGTTCAGCTTATCTTCCCTAATATCGAAGTGAGGCTGGATGTCGCGGCCAGGTCGGGCTTCGTGAACCTCCATCTTTTAGTTAGTCCGGAAGACCCGGACCATCTCGTCGAGGTCCGTCGCATCCTTACACGCCTTCAATTCGATGCGCACGGCGATCGCTTTGACTGTACTCGCGAGGAACTGATCCGACTTGGCAAGCGCGCCGCCCCCACAATAACAGACAATCAATCCGCGCTCACGCACGGCGCTACCCAGTTCAAGGTTAATTTCGCCCAATTGCGGGAAGTCTTCAGCGAGAGCGATTGGGCGAAAAAGAATATCCTGATCGCCGTGGCGGGCGGTGCCGACGACGGGACTTCGGGTATGCGTCAGGCCGCCGACGCGACACTGCGACAGGAAATCGAAAGGTTCTCACACATCATTTTCGCGAGCAGTCAAGCACAACGCGAGTTCTGGCTCGGCCAGCGCTCTGTCACCGTTGATGAGCTGCGAGCGCGGTACAACGGCTGCAAGCCGTGTCTTCACGGCAGCGACGCTCACGACCAGTTGGCAACCGGCCAGCCAGTTGATGACCGCTTCTCTTGGATCAAGGGTGCGCTCACTTTCGACGCACTACGTCAGGCGTGCATCGATCCGGGTGGTCGCGCTTATGTCGGAGCAGAACCGCCGCATCGCGCTATGCCGTCGCAAGTCATATCGCAGGTCGAGATAACTCAAGCCCCCTGGGCAGTCACGCCGAGGATACCTCTCAATCCCGGACTAGTTGCTATCGTCGGTGCACGCGGGTCGGGGAAGACTGCCTTGACGGACGTGATTGCGGCGGGCTGCGACGCGATCGCACCGTCAACCTGGGACGGAGAGGACAATATCGGCCCCTCGTTCTTGGCGCGGGCGGGTAGTCTGATCGGCAACGCCAATGTGACACTGACGTGGGGTGGGGGAAATTCAGTCGCACGCGCGTTGGACGGTCACGACGCAAATTCGGAGTCAGCGTATCCCCGTGCCCAGTATCTATCGCAGCAGTTCGTTGAAGAGTTGTGTTCGTCGAAAGGAGCTTCCGAAGGGTTGATTCAAGAAATCGAGCGGGTCATTTTCGAAGCGCAACCAGAAGATCAGTTGGAGGGCGCCACGAACTTCGCTGAGCTTCTTGAATCGCAGACCTCGCGCTTCCAGCAATCACGCCAGCGCGAGGCCGAGGCAATCTCTTCTATTTCCGAGCGGATTGCAGAAGAACTTGAGAAAGAAGGTCTCGTCGAAACTCTGACCAGCCAGGTAGCGCAAAAACAAAGCTTGATAACCGGATACAACGCGGATTTAGCGAAGCTAGTTGTCAAAGGCACCGAAGCGCAAGCTAAGCGCCACGCACAACTCGGCCAAGCTGCGCAAATACTCGACACAAAAATACAGAACTTTGCCAAACAGCGTCGCACGTTTGTCACCATGCAGGACGAGGTGAAGAGCATGCGCGCAACAACCGCGCCGGAAATGCTACGTGAAGTACGGGCGCGATACCCAAACAGCGGACTTAATCCGACGCAGTGGAATGATTTCTTGCTTGTTTACAAAGGCGACGTCGATGAAGCTCTGGCAGCGTACATCGTGTGGGTTGACCAACAGATCGCAAATATCAATGGGATAGCGCCGCCGCCGGGAGACCCAAACGTCGCTCTCATCGGCGATGCCGAAGACCTGTCTAAGGCTAAAGTTGCCGTGATCAAGGCTGAGATGCTGCGGCTCGAAAAGTTCATCAGCGCAGATACGGTTATTCAAAAGCAATACGCTGCTCTCGCGTCGCGTATTTCACAGGAGAACAAAGCGCTCACAACCCTTCAAACGCGTTTAACCGATGCTAAAGGTGCGGCCACACGCCGCAAAGATCTGCAAACTGAACGCGAGGCCGCTTACGGACGAGTGTTCGACGCGATTATTAGCGAGCAAAGCGCGCTGATGGTTCTATATGCACCACTGGTGGCGCGACTTGCCAGTTCGTCTGACACCTTACGCAAGCTCAGCTTTTCCGTCTCCCGCGTTGTCGATGCGAACGCTTGGGCCGAATTCGCAGAGAGCCAGCTCATAGATTGTCGTAAGAAGGGGCCGTTTTATGGCCTCGGTGCGTTGACCGAGCGCGCGAACTCTGAACTGAAGCCGGCCTGGGAAACCGGCAGCCCGGTTGAGATTCAGGCGGCGATGACTGATTTCATTGCGAAGTATTGGAAGGACCTGCTCAAGCACGCACCATATGTCCCCACGCAGAAGCAAGAATTCCGCGCCTGGTCAAAACAGTTTGCACAGTGGTTGTTCGGTACTGACCACATCACCGTTCGATATGAGATGACCTACGACGGCGTTGATATTCGCAAGTTGTCGCCCGGTACGCGGGGAATCGTACTCCTCCTACTGTACCTTGCGCTCGATAGCGCTGACGATCGTCCATTGATAATCGATCAGCCGGAAGAAAATCTTGATCCCAAATCAGTGTTTGATGAACTCGTTTCGTTATTCATTACGGCCAAGTCGAAGCGCCAAGTAATTATGGTCACTCACAACGCTAATCTAGTGATCAACACTGACGCAGATCAGATCATCATCGCGAGCGCTGGGTCGCACCCGACTGGAGGTCTACCCCCAATTACCTACGTCGCTGGTGGCCTGGAAGACGCCGATATTCGCAAAGCGGTATGCGATATCCTCGAGGGTGGCGAGCACGCCTTCCGCGAACGTGCGCGGCGGCTTCGGGTGCGGCTCGATCGATAGCGGGCGGAGGGCCAATTGAGTTTGTCGTTCAGAGTTTCTGACGTGCAGCTGAGAAGAAATCACTGAGCCACAATTACCGAGAATCTTCACCGGATCAAACTCCACGCCGCAAAGCCTGTTCGGCGAGTTGAGCAAGAAGAAAACCGCGGACGATCCTTCAAGGCTGCCTCCTTCAGAACATTCGCTTGGTGAGCGTTTGTTCCTGCTGCGTTGCTGATGCGAGTCTGCTCGTCATCCCGATTCTCACTGAGTCCGGCGCGTCACCTTTTTCTGCCGTGTATTTCCTTGGGCACGGCTTCGGGCTAATTCCTGCGCCCGGCAGCTTCACGGCTTCTGCTTTCACGGTTCCTCCCGGAATGCATTGGTTCCCTCCCATAAAGCAGCCGCTCGCTTTGGGAGCAGCAGCCTCTCGCTTTTGGGTGCCTCAAGAAAATGGGGCAGAAAAAGGAGAAAAAAATGTCTTACCTTAACTCAGTGACGATAATCGGATTTGTTGGAGCAGACCCGGAGCAGCGCCAAGCGCGGAACAACAACGGCTCGAAGT
>DATLST010000250.1:0-49768 GCA_035534055.1 Candidatus Acidiferrales bacterium
GGACCGGAGCCGTAATGTATTTCACGTCGGGTGTCCGGATCCAGCGGTAATACGCGCCCGCGAGAATACCAATGAGGCACACCAAACCAATTATGTAACCTGTCTTGTGCCGTGCGTACGATTCTCGAATCGACATCTACCCCTACCTCTCTCGAATCGACATCTCACTTGAAGGGGGAGAATACCTGGCGAGATAAAGAATCCGCAGTTTATCCTCTCAACTTATTATTGTACGCGCAACCGGCCCGCAAAATTACGCGCCGGCGCCCTACTCTACCAGAACAACCGAGGGCCAGGCCGTGGGATTCATGCGGAGGGACTGCCCGTGTTAGAGTGGGCGGCTCCGATGGGAGATCGAATGCGGTTGAAGGTTTAAGACGGGAGGAGGCCTGGTGGCTTACCGAGATCTGCGCGATTTCGTGCGCACGCTGGAAAAGGAGGGCGAACTGAGGCGGATTTCCGCCGAGGTCGATCCGATCCTCGAAATCACGGAAATTACCGATCGCGCCGTCAAGGCTGGTGGTCCGGCACTGCTTTTCGAGCGTCCCAAAGGCGCGCGTATCCCAGCGGTAACCAACCTCCTGGGAACGGAACGCCGCATGAATCTGGCGCTGGAAGTGGATTCGCTCGACGAAGTCGCCGGCCGCATTTCGGCGTTTCTGGACATGCAGTCTCCGCAAGGAATCCTGGAAAAAGTGAAAATGCTGCCGAAACTCGCCGAGATCGGATCGTTTTTTCCGAAAACGGTCCGCAGCGGAGAATGCCAGGAAGTGGTCCGTACGGAAGGATTTTCCCTGTTCGATTTTCCCATCTTGCAGTGCTGGCCGCAGGATGGAGGCCGGTACATTACGTGGCCGATGGTGATCACGAAGAATCCCGAGACCGGGAAGCGCAACGTGGGCTGCTATCGCATGCAGGTGTTCGACGAGCGCACCACGGGAATGCACTGGCAGACCCAAAAGCACGGCGCCGAACATTTTCGCAGCGCCCGGGCCAAGGATCGGGGAGGAAAATTGGATGTCGCGGTAGCGGTCGGGTCCGATCCCGCCACTTGCCTGGCAGGCATCCTGCCTGTTCCTCCCGACATGGACGAATTTCTTTTCTCGGGCTTTCTGCGGCGAGATCCGGTGGAGCTGGTGCGATGCAAAACGGTGGACCTTGAAGTTCCGGCGAATGCCGAGATCGTCCTCGAAGGCTATGTCGATCTGGGAGAACTGCGCACCGAAGGGCCGTTCGGCGATCACACCGGCTTTTACTCCCTGGAAGGGCAGTACCCCGTATTTCACGTGACCTGCGTGACCCATCGCAAGGATCCGCTTTACTTGACGACCATTGTGGGGCCGCCGCCCCAGGAAGACTATTTTATCGGCCATGCCATCGAGCGCGTTTTTCTTCCCGTGATGAAAATGCAGCACCCTGAAATCGTGGATGTGGCGATGCCGGCCGAAGGAATTTTTCAGAACCTCATGATCGTCGCGATTCGCAAGAGTTATCCGGGGCATGCGCGGAAGACCATGAACGCCATCTGGTCGCTGGGACAAGCCATGTTTACCAAGGTGATTGTCGTGGTCGACCATGACGTCAACGTGCAGGACCCGAGAGAAGTCGCATGGAAAGCGCTCTGCGCGATCGACCCTGAGCGCGACATTCAATTCGTGCTCGGCCCGGTGGATACGCTCGATCACGCGGCGCGCAGGCAAGATTTCGGATCAAAAATGGGAATTGATGCAACCCGCAAATGGCCGGAAGAGGGATACGCGGGACGATGGCCCGATGAAATCAAGATGGACGAGGCCACAAGAAAGCGCGTTGACGCCATGTGGGCGTATCTGGGACTCGATCAGCCGAAGAAAAAGTAAAAGCGAAACTTTTGCAAAGCCGTGCGCGGCCACCGGAATTTGCCGCTTGCGATTTTTTCCAGAGTGCCATGCCATACCGCACCGCTCTGGAAATTGTCCCGATGAACTTGTTGTACGTTCAGAGCGAACGGGACTGCTTCGTCGATTTCTGCGTGTTTTTCCGTCACCTGTCCTTCCGGACCGGTTTTACCAATAGCACACGCGTGCAATACCTCGCTTGACAGTGCGTGCCGTGGATGCAATAAACGGTTCAAGTGTAGAGAGTACCGGGCTTCACAGTACTGTAGAAGTTTGGTGCTTGCCGATAGGCAATGCAGGGCAGGGATTGGGGGCTTTCTTGGGAGTATGAAATCAGGAAAGCTGTGCCGGTTCATCCTGCGTAGCGGACGGTGTGAGGAGCGAGAGGCCGCACGATGTTCAATCTGGGGAAAACGAAGTCGTTAATTGGCCTGGATATCGGCTCGAGTTCAGTGAAGGCAGTCGAGCTGAAAAAGACGCGAGGCGAATACGAACTCGTGAGTTTTGGCCTGGAACCCTTGGCCCAGGACACGGTGGTGGACGGCGCGATCATGGACGCCCCATCCGTTGCCGAAAAAATCGTAGCCATCTTCGAAGCGCAGAAGATCAAGTCCAAGGATGTGGCGACGTCGGTTTCCGGTCATTCGGTGATAGTCAAGCGCGTCAGCATGCCGCTCATGACGGAAGAGGAACTCTACGACCGGGTGCAGGCGGAGGCCAGCCAGCATATCCCCTTCGACATCGCCGACGTGAACCTGAGCTACCAACTGCTTGAATCCACCGAGACCCAGATGGAAGTGCTCTTGGTAGCCGCGAAGAAGGACAAGATTCTGAACCATACCAACGTGCTGGCGCAGGCGGGGAAAACGCCGGAAGTGGTGGACATCGATGCTTTTGCCTTGCAGAACGCTTTCGAGCTGAATTATGAACCGGACCCGTCCCAGGTATCGGCTCTGCTGAACGTCGGGGCGAGCGTGATGAATATCAACATCATCCGCGGGTGGACGCCGCTATTCACGCGCGACGTATCGGTGGGCGGCAACCAGTATACGGATGCGCTCCAGAAGGAGCTCGATCTGAGCTTCGAGGACGCTGAAAAGTTGAAAATGGGCGGCACGCTCCCCGGCATCAACGACGAGCAGCGCACCGCGATTCTGCGCTCCGTTTCCGACATCCTGATCCTGGAGATTCAAAAGACTTTCGACTTCTTCCGCGCCACCGCGAGCGGGGAAAATATCCGCCGGATTTACGTCGCGGGCGGCACCGCGCGCGTTCCCGGATTGCTCGATCTGCTGAAGGAAGAATTCGCGATGCCGGTCGAGGAGCTTTATCCGTTCCGGAAGATTGCAATCATCCCTGGACGCCACGATGAGAACCAGCTTCGAGAACTGGCGCCGCGCCTGGTGATCGCCGTGGGCCTGGCGCTGAGGAGTTTCGACACGCCATGATCCGAATCAATTTACTCGGCCAAGCTCGTCCCAGAGCCCCCAAGAGCGCCGTGCCGCTCGAGGCCACGATGCAAATCGTCTTCGCATTGGCGGCGATCGTCGTCGCCTTTGCCGTGCTCGGAATCACGTATTACCAGCAAAAAAGCGAGCTGGATCAGACCAACGCGAGAATCGCCTCATTGCGGACCGAGAGGGCCAGCCTCCAGCAAATCAAGCAGGATGTAGACCGGTTTGAAAGTGAAAAGTCCGTTCTACAGCAACGGATCAGCGTGATCGAGACGTTGCAGCAGAACCGCACCGGCGGGCAGGATCTCCTTCAGATGGTCGCCAGCACCGTGGTGCATGTCGACGCGCTCTGGCTGACCTCTCTCAACCGAGCCGGCAACGCGATCGATTTGACGGGCGAAGCGGGGTCGATCAATTCGGTGGCAAATTTCATCACGCAGCTTAAAGGCTCCGGTTATTTCGACAATGTCGAAATCAAATCGGCCACCGAGAACGATATTGTGCCGGCGGTCCAGACCTACGATTTTACGATGGACGCCACCGTGAGTCAGCCGGGCGCAGCGCAGGCAAAGGCTCAGCCAACCGGCGCGCCGCAGGCCGTTCAGCGACCGATGAAGGGGAGGAGCTGACCATGGAAACCAGTTTTCGAGATTGGCCCTGGCCGCTGCAGGCCCTCTTTTACTTCGGGCTGGCGGTCGTCCTGATCCTGGCGGGTTTCTATGTTCCGGGATTGCCCCTGAGCAACGTTCGCACGCAGCTTCAGGGCGCGCAGGCCACGATGAAGCCGCTTGAAACCGAAGTGGCGAATCTGCGCGTTTACAAGCAGCGCCGGACGGAGTTGCAGTCCGAGATGGACGCGCTCCAGAAGCAGCTGGCGACCCTGCAGACGATCGTTCCCGAAGAAAAACGGGCGGACCAATTTATTCTCATGGTTCAAAACGCGGCGGTGGGCTCGGGCGTTTCCATTCGCAGCATAACGGCGAAGCCCGTTGAAAATAAATCCTACTATTTCGAGATGCCGTTCGAGGTCCAAGCCGACGGCCCCTATTTCTCGGTTCTGGATTTCTTTTCCCGGCTGGGACGGCTCTCCCGCATCATTAATGTGGGCGATCTAAAACTATCGGGGCTCCCCAAAGGGCAAAACAGCAAATTTCGCATGACACCGGGAACCTCGGTGACTGGAACGTTTACGATCACCACGTTCTACACGCAAGGACAATCCGCGCAGACGACGCCGGTGAAGGCCGCGGCACGACGTTAGGGCGAAGACCATGAAATTGGCAAGAGCATCCGCGAATCTGCTGGCAGCGACGGTTCTCTCGTTTTGTCTGGCGCCGGGCCTTTTGGCGCAGAGCCATCCGGCGCCAAAATCCGCCCGCAAGGCCAGGGCAACGGCAGCCAAGCATCCCGCCGCGCCCGCGAATACGGCGGCTCCATCGGCGCAGAAGCCGGAGCCTGCGGCCGGCAAGCGCGATCCGTTTTCACCGCTGATTACCGATAAGAAGCCAACCGGCAATATTGAGCACTTGCCGCCTGGCAAGGCCGGCCTGGAGGTTGCCACCGTGCAAGTGGAAGGGACCGTGCAGGCGGCGGACGGAATGATTGCCGTGGTTGCCAACCCGGAGCAGCACGTCTACTTCATCCGCGAAGGCGATCATCTCTACGACGGGGATGTGGAAAAGATCGGTTTGGACGGAGTCACGTTTCGGCAAAACTCCAAGGATGCGTTCGGGAAACCAGTCGAGCGAATCATGACGAAGCGAATCTACGCGAGCGCAGGAGAGCAGCAATGAGGATCATGTGGCGGGCATGGGGGCTGGGAGCGCTCATCGCGCTTGGTCTCGTGTTGTCGAACGGAATGGCGTCGGCGAATGAAGGCGCGGTAGTGCACGTGAAGGCTTCGGTGACGGACGGCGCGGTTCGTCTGGATCTCCAGGCAAACGGGCCGTTCGAGTACACCACCTATCGCCCCAGCGACAGCCTCTTTGTCGTCGATCTAAGCGGTGTGTCGACGGCTGACCCACCGGGGGTTCGCGTGGTTCCGTCCGATCTCATTAAGAGCTATCGCGTTTTGGCGTATGCCTCGGGTGTAAAGCCAATCACGCGCCTCGAGATTCTTCTGAGCCGGGGTATCGAGCCCCGCTTTGAGCGCACGGATTCGCGAGAGTTGTCGCTATTGGTTTCCAGCGATCCGAACGCCGTTTCCCCCGCAAGTGCCGTGGAGCCTCCGGCGCAGCCCGCCATGGTTCCGGCATCGGCAAAGGCCAGCGAGCCGGCCGTTCCGGCGGCGGCTTCCCAAGCCATCCGCCAAGTGGACCTGGCGCAGGAGGGCGATGCGACGAACGTCAACATTCTCGGTTCCGCCCCTCTGAGCTATCACGTGATGCACCTGGAGAATCCGGAGCGGGTGGTGCTGGATTTTGCGGGCGCGCATCTGAAGACTTCCGTCAAGCACATTCCCAGTAACCTCGAACCGGTACGGGAGATTCGGTTGGCTCAGTTTACGCCCCAGGTTTCGCGAGTCGTGATCGATCTTCGCCAAAAAGCGCATTACGACATCCATGCGACGGGAGACATCGTCAGCGTATCGTTCGCGCCAACCGCTCCGGGAGGAACGGCGAATTCTGCTCCAGCCGAAGACACCGCCGGATTAGTCACGACCAAGGCGAAGAGCCAAGCCCGCCCACGCGTTCCCGTGGAACGAGCCCAAGCGAAGCCGGGCGAGATTCCGGTTCCCAGTTCGGCGCTGCCCTCCGGGATGACGCAAGCCAGATCGGCCCTTGCGACTCCCGTGGCGAAGCCGCAACAAGAGGTTGCGGCGGTAAGAAATGCGGTAATGGTATCTCACGCGGCCGAAATGGCCCCTCCTGCCGCCAATACACCGGCCGCCAATATTGCCGTTGCCGCGCCGCCGACCCGCACACTAACTCCGGCAGCGCTCCCCGACCGGGCCAAATCAGCGCAGGCTCAGGCGTCCGCAGCCTCGGCATCCGGCCAGTATTCGGGTGAGCCGATTTCAGTAAACTTGAAGGATGTGGATTTGCGGGACTTCTTCCGACTGATTCACGAAATCAGCGGTTTGAACGTGGTTGTGGACCCCAACGTGAAGGGCACCCTCACGATCGTGCTCGACGACGTACCGTGGGATCAGGCTCTTGACATCGTGCTGCACAACAATGATTTGGACAAGCAGCTCGATGGGAACGTCCTCCGCATCGCCACCAAAGACACGGTGAGGAAAGAAGCGGAGGAGAGCCGCGACCTGGCCAAAGCGCAAGCTGAGGCTGCCGATATTGTGACAACGACACGGGTTCTCAGCTATGCCAAGGCTACGGAGATGGCCGGAACACTCAAGAAATTTCTCTCTCCGCGGGGGGACATCCTAGCCGACGCACGCTCAAATACCCTGATCATCAGGGATATTCCCAGCACGCTGCCGGTGATCGATAATTTGCTGCGCCAGCTCGACAGGAAATCGCAGCAAGTGGAAATCGAAGCCCGCGTCGTGGCGGCCAACCGTTCGTTTGCTCGGGAGCTAGGCACCGAGCTTGGCATTTCCGGCAGGATAGGCAATAGCGCCGTGGCCGGGGACAATGCCGTAGGGGGCAGCCCGACCACTTTCACGCCGGCGCCGCCCGTCATTATAGGGAGCGGCGGTTCAGGAACCACGTCGGGCCAGATACCTTTGATTACAGCCCTGGAAACTGCGACGCCAACGAGCGGCCTTCAGTATTTGTTCGCCTCGCCGAATTTTGCTTTGGACTACGTGATCGATGCGGCGGAAAGCCGGGGCGTCGGCAAGCTGCTCTCCAATCCTAAAGTCATCACTCAGAATAACGAAAAGGCTACCGTCAAACAGGGAACCTCGATTCCCGTGCAGACGGTGATTAACAACACGATCTCCGTCCAGTTCGTCGATGCGGTTCTCGAACTTGATGTGACTCCTCAAATTACGGCAGACGGCACCGTTTACATGGACGTGACCGTACAGAACAATCAAATCGACCAGGCGATTCCGCGCGTGGAAGGCATCCCGGCGATTGATACGCAATCGGCCGAAACGAAAGTTACGGTGACGGACGGATCAACCGTTGTGATCGGCGGGATTATCGTGAGCCAGCAGCAGACGGCTATTTCACAGGTCCCTCTGGTTGGGAGCATCCCGGTGCTGGGAAACTTGTTTAAGCACACCACGGTCAGTTCAACATCACAGGAACTCCTCTTCTTCCTCACCCCTCGCATCCTCCCGATGTAGCTGTTGCGGAGAGGACAGGGGAAGGGGGACAATCCGTCTGACGTGCGGGTAAGGGACCAAAATTCAAGCCGGAGCCGAATGGATCGGCTCCGGCTTTGCTTTGCCGAGCTTCACGCGGACGCCCTGCTTGTTTCTCATCTCCCCAATATCCGATACCTCTGCGGTTTTTCCGGCAGCGCGGGGCTTCTGCTCGTAGAACAGCGCCGCAGCACTCTTTTTACCGACAGCCGGTATACATTCCAGGCTCGCGAAGAAGTTTCTGGAGCGCGGGTGCAAATAGCGGCGAAAGGGCTGCTTCGCGCCGTGGGAGAGGCCCTTCGCACGCGGCGCGGCCGGCGCTGGGTTGCTTATTCGCCGGGGCACGTGACCGTAACCCAAAAAGAAGCGCTGAAGATTGCTTCCGGAAGCCGCGTCCGCTGGATCGATGACGGCAACTGTGTGGAGCGCCTCCGGGTCGTCAAAGATGCCGAGGAACTCGATCGAATGCGCGATGCAGCCGCCCTTATCAGCAAGGTATTCGTCCAGATCGTACCCGCCATCCAGCGGGGCGTTACGGAACTCGATCTTGCCGCCGAAATTGAGTATGCGATGAAGCGGGGAGGCGCAACGGGACCTTCCTTCGAGTCGATCGTGGCCTCGGGCGTTCGTACAGCTTGGGCACATGCGCGGCCCACGCCGAAGGCGCTCCAGAAAAGCGAGTTGGTCGTCTTAGACCTGGGTGTTATACTCCGCGGTTATTGCAGCGATATGACTCGTACGGTTTTTCTGGGACGAGCCCCGAAAAGGGTTCGACGCCTTTACCATGCCGTTCTGGAGGCGCAGGAAGCCGCCAAAAGCGCGGTCCGTCCGGGAGTGACAGCCGGGGCTGTTGACGCGGCGGCAAGGGACGTCCTTGGACGGCACGGTCTCGCCCGCTACTTCACCCATAGCACGGGCCATGGGCTAGGCCTTGAGGTGCATGAAATGCCCCGCATCGGCCGGGGTGAAGAACATGTGCTGCGGGAGGGAACGGTTTTAACCATCGAACCTGGCGTCTACATCGAAGGCCTCGGTGGCATTCGCATCGAGGATGATGTAGTAGTTACGGCGAAAGGCGCTGTCGATCTGACAACTGCTCCAAGGGACTTTCTCGAACTCTAAATGGCAAAAAAAACAAGACCAGAAGCAAGCTCAGGTGCGCCGCTTCGCGGCGTGGATCTGGCTGAAGTAGAGCGCCTGCTTGAATTTATGCAGAAGCATGGCCTCGAGCAGTTTGAGTACGAGCGCGGCGGCATCCATATTCTCCTGAAAAAAGCTTCGGTGCAGCATACGAATCCATTTGGATCGTTGCCCGTGGCGGAAGCATTCGCAAACCAGCCGAGGAATGCGCCGGCATCCGCGCGAGATTTGCCGAACGCGGCAGGAGCGCCTCCCGCGGAAGCGGAGCCACCGGCCGATCTTCATGTGATTAAGTCTCCGATTGTCGGAACTTTCTATGCGGCGCCGAGTCCGGGCGCGGGGTCGTTCGTCACGGTGGGCGCCCGCGTGGAGCCGGGGCAGGTGTTGTGCATTATCGAAGCGATGAAGCTGATGAACGAAATCGAGTCGGACGTGGCGGGGACAGTTCTAAGAATTCTTCCGGAAAACGGCAGCCCCGTTGAATACGGGGAACCGCTTTTCGACATCCGGCTGGACCGCAAAAAGTAGGCCTCCATGTTGCATCCTGATAAAGCGTCGCTTTGGTGCGCTGTGTTTCGCGAATTCCCGCAGGGAGTTCCTTCGGTGGTGGACGGGAAATGTTCCGCAAAATCCTGATCGCGAACCGGGGCGAAATTGCGCTGCGCATCCTGACCGCCTGCAAGGAACTCGGCGTGAGCACCGTCGCGGTGTATTCGGAGGCCGACCGCAACTCCCTGCACGTGCGGTTCGCCGATGAGGCCATCTGCATCGGGCCGGCGCGCAGCAGCCAAAGCTATCTGAACATTCCGCAGGTGATCAGCGCGGCCGAGATCGCCAACGTGGACGCCATCCACCCCGGATATGGTTTTCTGTCCGAAAATGCCAATTTTGCCGAGGTATGCGAGGCTTCTCACATCACCTTCATTGGCCCTTCCCCGCAGGTGATTCGCATGATGGGGGAGAAAGACCGCGCGCGCGCCCAGATGGCGGTTGCCGGCCTCGCGATCATCCCGGGGAGTCCGGGCATCGTCCCCGATGAGGCATCGGCGAAGAAGATTGCGGCGGAGGTTGGCTATCCGTTAATGATCAAGGCCGCGGAGGGCGGAGGGGGGCGCGGAATGCGAGTGGTCCGCACGAAGAGCGAACTCGCCGCCGCGTTCCAGACGGCGCGGTCCGAATCCGAGCAGGCTTTCGGCAGCCCCAACGTTTACATGGAGAAGCTCATCGAGCGCCCTCGGCACATCGAATTTCAGGTGCTCGGGGACCGGTACGGCAACGTCGTCTGTCTGGGCGAGCGCGAGTGCTCGATCCAGAGGCGCCACCAGAAAGTGCTTGAGGAATCTCCTTCGCCGGTGCTGGATGCGGCGACGCGGAAGCGCATCGGCGACCAGGTGGTGCAAGCCCTGCGAGACGTAGGCTACTCCAGCGCCGGGACGGTGGAATTCCTGCGCGAGGATTCGGGAAACCTCTACTTTATCGAGATGAACGCGCGCATTCAGGTCGAGCATCCTGTGACGGAGATGGTCACCGGCGTCGACCTCGTAAAGTCCCAGATCCGCGTGGCCGCGGGTGAAAAGCTCCAGGACGTCGTCGGTTGCGTGGAAGCGCGCGGGCATGCCATCGAGTGCCGGATCAATGCCGAAGATCCGGACACGTTCGTGCCTTCCCCGGGACACATCAAAACGTTCCGTGTGCCGGGAGGTCCGGGGATTCGCGTGGACACCGCTGCCCATGCCGACGCGGTGATCCCGCCCTATTACGATTCGCTCGTCGCCAAGCTGATCGCTCACGGCCGCGACCGCGCGGAAGCCATTGCGCGCATCCATGGAGCGCTTGAGGGCTTTATCGTGGAAGGAATCAAAACAACGATCCCGCTCCACAAGCGAATTATTGCGGATCCCGATTTTGTCGCCGGGAAATTCGATACACACTTCCTCGAGCGGTTCGCGCCGACGGAAGCGAAATAGTCCGGAGACCCTGTTGTTTCCCCCACTCTATGCGATTCTCGACCGAAGCTTACTATCGGAGCCGCTTACGTTCGCTCGAAAATTGGCGGGCGCGGGCGTGCATCTCATTCAGTTTCGCGACAAAGTGTCGCCCGCTCGCAGGGTGTACGCCGAGACGCAGGAATTGATGGCGAGTCTTTCGCCTGGCGGCGTGCGGGTGATCGTCAACGACCGCCCCGACATCGCGGCCATGTGCGGCGCCGCGGGCGTGCATGTCGGACAAGACGACCTTCCCGTGGAAGAAGCTCGCCGGATTTGCCCTGCGCCCGCCTGGGTAGGCGTTTCGACACACAACCTCGCGCAATTGCGCGAGGCGGACCGCACTTCAGCGGATTATATTGCGGTGGGTCCGATCTTCCCGACAGCCACGAAAGAGAATCCCGACCCCGTTGTCGGGATCGACTTTTTGCGCGAGGCGCGGACGCTGACTCGGAAACCGCTCGTCGCGATCGGCGGAATCACAATCGATACCGCCGCGGATGTGTTTCGCGCGGGCGCCGACTCGGTCGCCATTATTCGCGATCTTTCGTCCGCAAACGATCCCGCGGCACGGGCGCAGGAATATCTGGCTGTCGCGGAGCGTGTGCGTTCGACGCGCCGTTGAAGGCACAACTCCGAATGGGACAGCAGGCGCAGACAATCGGTGCCGCGCGAGGCAGTGCCGGGTCCGAGCTCGTCAAGGGACTGGGCTTGTTCGACTCGACGATGCTCGTCGTCGGCTCGATGATCGGTTCCGGAATTTTTATCGTCTCCGCGGATATCGCCCACCAGGTGCAAAGCCCCGGACTTCTCATTCTTGTCTGGATTGCTGCTGGCGTCATGACTTCCATCGGCGCCCTGAGCTACGGCGAGCTCGCGGCGGCGATGCCGCACGCCGGAGGGCAATACGTTTACCTGCGCGAATCGCTGGGGCCGATGTGGGGTTTTCTCTATGGCTGGACGATGTTGCTGGTGATCCAGACGGCCACGATCGCGGCGGTCGCCATTGCTTTCGCCAAGTTCACGGCCGTGATCGCGCCGTGGTTTTCCGCCGCGGACTGGATCTGGAAGATCGGCACGTTCGGGCCATGGCAGCTATGGTTCGGTTCGCTCGGCCCATACAGCGTCGGCTTGAACCGCCAGAATCTTCTCGCCATTGTATCGATCGTGCTGTTGACCTGGATCAACATGCGCGGCTTGAGCTTTGGAAAGATCGTCCAGAATGTTTTTACCGTTGCGAAAGTATGCTCGCTCGCGGCGCTGGTCATTCTGGGATTCTGGTTCTCCACAGCCGCTGCGCGTACGGTGAATTTTACAGGTTTCTGGCGCAACGCGGGATTGTCGCTCGCCCATCCTTATCCGCCGGATCATCCGGGTTGGATGATTGGGACGCTTACGCTGGTGGGCGTGGCCATGGTGGGTTCGCTCTTTGCGATGGACGCCTGGAACAACGTCACCTTCACAGCCGCCGAGGTGAAGAACCCGGGGAAAGACCTTCCGCGTTCCCTCATTTTGGGTACAGGCATCGTCGTCGTGCTGTATACGCTTGCAAATTTCGCGTACCTGCGGGTCTTGCCCATTTCGGGCGACCCGAATGGCGCCACTTCGCTCGCTCGCGGCATCGAATTTGCCGCGGATGGACGGGTCGCCACGGCCGTGCTCGCCATTATTTTCGGGCCCGCGGGCGCCGTCCTGATGGCCGCGGCAATCCTGATTTCGACTTTCGGCTGCAATAACGGGCTGATCTTATCGGGAGCCCGCATTTACTACGCGATGGCCAAGGACCGTCTCTTCTTTCAATCCGCGGGCAATGTGAACCGACACAGTGTGCCCAGCACAGCGCTGATCGTGCAGGGTGTTTGGGCTTCCGTCCTTTGCCTTTCCGGCACCTACAGCCAGTTGCTCGACTTTCTGATCTTCGCGGTCCTGATCTTCTATATTCTGACGCTCTCGGGCCTTTTCCTGTTGCGCTGGAAGCGTCCGGACATGAATCGGCCGTATCGTGCCTTCGGATATCCCGTTCTGCCCGCTTTGTATCTCATCATGGCGGTCTTTATCGAAGTGCAGCTTTTGCGCTATAAGCCACAGTACACTTGGCCGGGGCTCATTATCGTTTTGTTGGGCATTCCTGTGTATGCGATCTGGCGGCTCCAGTCGAAGGCACCTGCTGTCCGGTAACCGGGAGGCGATGAATGGCAAGCCCGTTGTTTGCCACGAAGCCATTGCACGTAATCATGGAGGAATCCCGGGAAACGGGCGAGGGATCCCTGCGCCGCGCCCTGGGACCCGTAAACCTGATCACTCTGGGTGTCGGAGCCATTATCGGGGCCGGCATCTTCGTGCTCACCGGCCAGGCAGCCGCGGTCAGCGCAGGGCCCGCGATTGTAGTCTCGTTCATTTTATCGAGCATCATCTGCGCCTTCGCCGGGCTTTGCTATGCGGAGTTTGCGTCCCTCATTCCCATCGCGGGGTCGGCCTATACCTACGGCTACGCGACGCTCGGTGAGATCTTCGCCTGGATTATCGGCTGGGATTTGATCCTCGAATATGCGTTTGGCGCCGCGACCGTGGCTTCCGGGTGGAGCGGATATTTTGTCAGCCTTCTGGACGACCTGGGGATTCATATCGGTCCGCGATGGATCGCAACTCCGGGGACGGAAATGGTGTTCTACCAGGGCCACTGGGCCGCGCTCGAGAGTTTGCGGCAGACGCTGACTGCCGCCGGTGTGGATGCCGGAACGCTGCCGCACGCAGCCGCGGTATTCAATCTGGTCGCGTTGGTTGCCATCGTTTTAACCACGGCGGTGCTCATCGTGGGGATCAAGGAATCGGCGGACTTCAATTCGGCGGTTGTGATTATCAAGGTAGCAATCGTGCTGGTCTTCATCGCCATTGCCGGGGCCTTTGTCCTGCGGCATCCTTCGCTCGCAGCTTCGAACTGGCATCCGTTCATCCCGCCCAACACGGGACAATTTGGGGAGTTCGGGTGGTCCGGCGTGGCTCGGGGAGCCGCCGTGATTTTCTTCGCCTACATCGGCTTCGACGCCGTCTCGACCGCCGCCCAGGAAGCCAAGAACCCTCAAAGGGACATGCCCATCGGGATCATCGGTTCGCTCGTGATCTGCACGATCCTCTACATCCTCGTTTCCGGCTTGCTGACAGCCGTGGTTTCTTACAAATCCTTGAATGTCGCCGACCCCGTGGCGGTGGGAATTGACGCCACGGGAGTCCGATGGGGAAGCCTTCTTGTCAAGGCGGGGGCCGTGGCAGGGCTTGGAAGCGTCATGCTCGTCATGCTGCTGGGACAGTCTCGCATCTTTTATTCCATGTCTCGCGACGGTCTTTTGCCGAAATGGGCGGGGGCGATTCACCCGAGGTTTCGTACTCCCTGGATTTCCTCCCTTGTAGTTGGAGTCTGCGTCGCCGGCTTCGCATCGCTGATTCCCATTGGCGACCTTGCGGTTCTGGTGAATATCGGCACGCTGCTCGCATTCGTTATCGTGTGTGCCGGAGTTTGGGTGCTTCGCCGCAAGCGCCCGGACCTCCCGAGACCGTTCAAGACGCCTTTCGTGCCGCTGGTTCCGATTCTTGGGATTCTTACCTCACTGGCGGCGATGCTGAGCTTGCCCGCCAAGACCTGGTGGAGACTGCTCATCTGGCTCATCGTGGGCCTTTTCATCTACGCTTTTTATGGCCGGAAGCACAGCAAGGTGAGGAACGCACCCATTCGGCAGAATCCGTGAAATAATCGAGACGTCCCGCCGGAGGGGCGGCGGAAGGCATTCGATTCGGGAACCTTTGCGAGCCCGTGCTCTATGAAATTCCTCTCTCCAAAAGACTTCGTCTTTTTCCTGCGGCGGACATCGACGCTCGATCGCGTCGTGATAGCCGGCCTGGTGCTCTTTGCCCTGCTTCGCCTCACCGACGTTTTCGAGCGTTCACTTTCTCTGTCGTTTTTCTTCGGACTGCTTGGCCTCGGGGCTTTTGTCTATCTGTGCGTCCGCTTGTCGCTTTGGCTGCGTGCCAGGCTCCTTTGGAGCTTGCGGAACCGCTTGATCGTCGCGTACATCTTCATCGCCGTGGTGCCTATGATCCTGATGCTGACGATGATGGGCATCGGGCTCTATTTGCTCTACCCTCAGATCGGCGCGCATCTATTGCGCGACGGCCTTCAGGATCGCGTGAACATCATTACCGGCGATGCGGAAAGCATCGCCAGCGCCGTGGCTCAGGAGGTTCGTCCAGGCCAGTCATCCATCGATCAATCTCTTCTATCCGCTCCCGCCGTCGTAAGCCTGATCAATGCCGCCAAAACAGAATGGCCCGGCCTGCGCGTATTCCTTCATCGAGCGCGCCTGGTAAATACGGCAACGCATGGACAGTTTGCCGGGCTGGTGGAATATCGCGGGCAGCTCCTGTTCGCTTCGGAGCAGGAGCGCGAAAGCGCGAGCGGCCCCGTGGTGGTGCTCGTCGGCGCTCCTATTACTCCCGCCATCCTGGACGGGCTGACCACGGAACTGGGGCCTATCCGGTTCACACTCCTCAAGCCCGCGGATCAGGGTTCCAAAGGCATACCGCTGACCATCGGCGGCCACTCCTACGTTCCGGGCGAACAGATTGTCAGCAACGGCCGCGTGTTGCCGCGTGCCGCCAGTTGGCTGGATATCCCCATCGGCGGCGCCGCCACCTTCGAGGCGTATCATTCGGAGACCGATCCGAACAAGGCCGCCTCATCCGCGCCCTCGATGATGCCGGTCCTGGCCACGTTCTCGCTGCGCCCTTCCACACTGAGCCGGAGCCTTTTTTCCTCCGTGGGTGCTGTGGGACCGATCCTGGTCGATATTGTGATCGTCGTGGCGGTCATTTTCCTTCTTCTCGAAATCGGGGCGCTCGGAACGGGAATCGTGCTCACGCGGACGATTACCCGGTCCGTGGGCGATCTCTATGACGCCACGCTCCACGTGGCTCGCGGCGATTTTGCTCATCGCGTGCGGGTGACCCAGAGCGATCAGCTCGGCGCCCTCGGCGAATCGTTCAACGAGATGACCAGCTCGATTACGAACCTGATCGAAGAGCAGCGGCAGCGCCAGCGGCTGGAACACGAAGTCGCCATCGCGAGCGAGGTGCAGCAACTGCTTTTCCCGAAATCGCTGCCCAGCCTTCCTGGATTGGAACTTGCGGCCATCTGCCGGCCCGCGCGCGTTGTCAGTGGCGACTATTACGATTTCATTCGTCTGAATCCATCGAGCATCGCGATTGCCTTGGCGGACATCAGCGGGAAGGGAATTTTCGCAGCGCTCCTCATGGCCAGCCTTCAGGCGGCTCTGCGCAGCACGGCCACGCTCGATGGGGCGGGCGACACGGCGCGCCTTGTGTCGCGTCTGAACACGCATTTATTCAAAAACACCTCGGACGACCGCTACGCCACACTTTTTTACGCCACGTATGATTCCGAAACGCGGACCTTGACCTATACGAACGCGGGCCACTTGCCGCCCTTCTTCGTTACCGACGGCTGCCTGCAGCAACTTGACCATGGCGGAACGGTTGTCGGTCTCTTTGAGAATCCCACATACGAGCAGGTCAAGCTCCAGGTTGCTCCCGGCACTATTCTCGTGGCCTTCAGCGATGGCGTGACGGAGCCCGAGAACGTCTTCGGCGAAGAATTCGGCGTCCAGCGGCTGAAGGACGAAGTCTTGCGCAACCGGAACATGTCCGCACAGTGCCTGGCGGAACGCATCATCGCCACCGCCCAACAGTGGGCCGGCACCGCCGAACAGGCGGACGACATGACGATCGTTGTCGCTCGCATGGGGTAGTGTTACGCTCTGGGAATCACGGATTCTTGCAGCCTACGAGGCGGTCGTGCCGATTTGCGACGGTTGTAGCGTTGAGGTAAGCGATCAGCACATTCGCGAGCGGATCGAACGGCTTGAGCTTGCCACGCGCTTTCGTCCCGTTCACATTTCAGCGCTTTTGATCGATTCCGCGCCGCCCCAGCGGCTCGCGGACTATTTTTATAATCCCGCGAAGGATCGTTCGCTCCGCTCCCCAGCCTCCCGCATGTATTTTGACGAACTCGTCAAATGCATTGGCGAGGAACCAGGCCGCGAAATCGACGAGGAGGCCGCTCTCGGCGATTTTCAGCGCCGCGGGCTATTTCTCACCTACGCGGCTGAATGCCCCATGGATGATTACGCGCATTTGCGGGATGCGATTCAGCATCTTGCACCGACGGTGCTCCGGCGCGTTCAAACGTCCTACCGGCCCAAGTATGTCGCTCTTCTGTCGCTGCCTTCCCGCGGATTGCTCTCCGCCTTTCAAGCCGCCGGTTGGGGCGATCGCCTGGTGCTCGACGGTGGCGTGCCGTTCGTCGAACCCTTTTTCCACGACCCGCCTGGCCAAGGGGAACCCGAGACGAAAATCGGCGATCGCCTGGCCAAAGCCCTCGTGGCTCTCACGTAAAGACGCGAAAGGGTTTTTACGCGGAAGTCCGAAAGCTTCCATGAGCGGAATAGCTGCAAGCGCCCGCACTGCGGTTGTGATAAAATCGCGGGTTGTTTTGGAACTCATCCGTACAGGAGTGCCTTGCATGAAGGCGCAGACTAAGTTTTTAATCGGTTCTGGCATCATTGTAGTAACGCTGGCGTTGCTGGCCTACGTGGGATTCACGCAAAGCAAGACGTACTATCACACGATTTCGGAGCTCCCGACTCTTCACGCCACCGCGCTTCATCAGCGCATGCGTGTTTCGGGCAACGTCCGCGCCGGATCGATTGCGCATCGGGGCGACCGTATCGATTTCGTCCTGGAAGAGCAGAACAGGACTTTGCCAGTCACCTATGTTGGACGCGATCCTCTCCCAGACACATTCAAAGACGGCGCTCAGGCGCTGGTCGAAGGCCATATCACACCCGACGGGAGCTTCCGTGCCGATGAGGTCCAGGCAAAGTGCGCATCGAAATACCAAGCCAGCCCAGGCGCTTCGCCTGCCGCGAGCCAGCCACGGCAGAGCATGAACGGCGCGGGACTGTAGCATCCTCGAATAAGAGCTGAGAAGGACGGCCACGGATCGTGGATATTTTCGGTTCATTTGCGCTTCTGCTCGCACTACTGGCGGCGGTCTACGCCTTCGTCGCCGGAATCATCGGAATCGTCACGCGCCGCGCGGCCCTCACCAAGAGCGCTCGCAACGCCGGCATGGCCGTCTTTGGCCTGGTCACGCTCTCCGTCGCAAGTCTCGAGTATTTCTTCTTCACCGACAATTTCTCGATGGCCTATGTTGCGGAGCACAGCAACCGGGCTCTGCCGGCATTTTATAAATTCGCGGCGCTATGGTCCGGCCAGGAAGGTTCGCTGCTTTTCTGGAGCTGGCTGCTCTCGATTTACGCCTTTTCGGCATTGTATCTGAACCGCAAAAAGCATCCGGAACTCATGCCCTATGTCGGAGTCACCCTTGCGGGCGTGCAGACTTTTTTTCTGACGCTGAATAATTTCGTCGCCACCCCGTTTGCCGTCTGGGGAAGCGCTAATTCGGCTGGCGTGATGCACCTGGCGAGGCTGTCGGAAGGCAGCGGGCTGAATCCTCTTCTTCAGTATCCCGAGATGGTGATTCATCCGCCGATGCTCTATCTTGGTTACACCGGCTTCACCGTGCCGTTCGCCTTTGCCCTGGCCGCGCTCCTTGGCCGCTATCCCGGCGAGAAGTGGATTCACATCACCCGCCGGTGGACCATGGTGGCATGGTGTTTCCAGAGCGTAGGCATTCTCCTCGGAGCGCATTGGGCTTACGCGGTTCTCGGCTGGGGCGGCTATTGGTCCTGGGATCCGGTTGAGAATGCCTCACTGCTTCCCTGGATCACTGGCACCGCCTTCCTGCACTCCGTGATGATGCAGGAAAAGCGCGGCATGATGAAGGTGTGGAACGTCTGGCTGGTTTTTATCACCTTCATGCTCTCTATTTTAGGGACGCTGCTCACGCGCTCGGGCGTGATCAGCTCCGTTCACGCCTTCGCGCAGTCGGGCATCGGCGGCTGGTTTGTGGGGTTCCTGGGCGTCATTTTTGCCGTTTGCTTCTGGGCCTGGTGGATGAACCGCGACTATCTACGCAGCGACAATCAGCTCGATTCGCTTATCTCACGCGAGTCCAGCTTCCTCTTCAACAACCTCATCCTGCTCGCGGCCTGCTTTGCGGTTCTGTGGGGAACGCTCTTCCCGGTGATTTCCGAATGGGTCACGAGCAGCAAGATCAGCGTCGGTCCGCCTTTTTTTAACAAGGTCAATGTGCCGATCGCGCTGTTTTTGCTGCTACTCACAGGCGTGGGACCGTTGTTGGCTTGGCGCAAGACTTCTTTTGACGCCCTGCGCCGCAACTTCGCGTGGCCTCTCGCCGCCGGTGTGGTTGCAGGGATCGTTGCGTTCGTTTTCGGCTTCCGGAATATCTATGCGCTCATTTGCCTCATCCTTTCGGTCTTTGTCACGCTCAGCATTTTTGCCGAGTTCTATCGGGGCGCGCGTGTAATCTCCGCGCGAGACGGCACGAATATTCTGACGGCCGTCGGCGATCTCACCATGCGGAACACGCGCCGTTACGGCGGCTACGTCGTACACTTCGGCATGGTACTCATTTTCATCGGTATTTCCGGCCAGGCTTTCAACAAAGATATTCAGATGGAGATGGCGCCGGGGCAAAGCTTCACGATCGGCCCCTACACCATCCTTTGCCAGAATTTTGACCAGATCGCCAACAACAACTACCAATCCGAACGGGCTACCCTGGAAGTGTTCCGCGACGGCCATTCCGACATGATGCTGTATCCGCAGCGGCGCTTTTATCTGGCCAGTCAAGTGACCGAGACGATGGTCGCGGTCCAGAGCTCTCCGCTTCGCGATCTCTACGTGGTCTATGCGGGGCGCAGCCCCGAAACCGGCAGGCCCGTGATTCACGCTTATCTCAATCCGCTCGTGAAATGGATTTGGTTTGGCGGCATCGTGGTCGTTCTTGGCACGGGGCTTGCGATGATGCCGAATCGGCGCCCCGCACTCGTGCTTCGCGCGGCCCAGGAAAAATCCTGGGGCGACACGGTTGCGGAAGTGGCTCGCGCCGCCATTCCTAGGATGGATTCCCATGATTGACGGCCTTTCCATGTGGACCGGCAGGGCAGCAGGCCGCAAACGGTTTCTGCGGACGGCGCTCCTATTGGCTGCAGCGGCTGCGTTGTTCGTTTCCGCAGCCAACGCTCAGGAAACCGCGCGCGCAAAGGCGCTCGGACAAAAGCTGATGTGTGTTTGCGGCTGCAATCAGATACTCACCGCCTGCAACCACGTCGGCTGCACCTATTCGCACACCCAATTAAAGGAGCTCGACCAGGCCGTTGCCCGTAATGAATCGGACGATCTCACGTTGCAAGCCTTTGTGCAAGAATATGGCCCCACGGTGCTTTCCGAGCCGCCAACCAAGGGCTTTGACCTGGCGGCGTGGGTCGTTCCAATTGTATTGCCCATTGCGGCCCTTTTTCTTGTATGGGAAGTGGTGCGCCGATGGCGCCAGCGCGCGGCCCTAGCGCCGGTCTCCGGCCCGGGCGTTTCGCCCGAGTTGCTGGCGCGCGCCCAGCGCGAAGCGAATAAGGAATCCGATGAGTGATCTGGACATTGCCGTCGCCTGCATCCTGCTTGCCGCGGCAACGATCATGTTTGTCTTTAATATCCGCCTGGATTCCTCGGATTACGCTCCACATCGCACAAAGCTCGATCAGCTTCTGGAGCGCCGCGACGCGATTTACGACAATCTCCGGGATCTTCGGTTCGAATATCGCGCGGGCAAATACTCCGAAAAGGATTATGAAGAAATTAAGCAGACTCTTGAGATCGAAGCGGCTCGCGTGCTTGCCGAGATGGACCTGCTCACAGGAGGCACTCCCACTCCGGCCACTCGACAGGCAGCCACGGAACGGGTGCGAAATTCATGAAATTGCGTCTTTGCAAACTTAGCTTCTGTCGCCGGTTCGCAGCTATCTCCTTCGGCTTCCTCCTGGCGGCCATGGCGGCCACGGCCGGTACGGTGACCGGCACGGTCCGCAACGGCACTACGAACACGCCGGCCGCCAACGTCGAAATGATTCTTATTCAGCTTCAGGGAGGAATGCAGCCGGTCGCCAACACGCGTACGGACGCCGAGGGCCATTACGAGTTCAATAACCCGGTTCTGGGCACCGCGCCGATGCTTCTTCGAGCCGTATATAAGGGCGTGAACTATCACGAGCCCGTAACGCCCGGAAAGACCAGCGTCGATGTGCAGGTGTTCGAGCCTACGGACAAGCAGAACGCGGTCGCCGTCACCGTCCATGCCATTATTTTGCAGCCCGATGGAGTCGACCTTGACGTGGGCGAAGAGTACAACATCCAGAATAAGACCCAGCCGCCGCTCGCTTATTACCGCTCCGACGGCGATTTCTTGTTCTCGCTTCCCGCCGGCGCCCAGATGAACCAGGTGTCCGCCGTCAGCGCGGCCGGCATGCCGGTGATCCAATCCACCATCGACAAGGGCAATGGCGAGCAAGCCATTACCTACCCATTCCGGCCGGGAGACAGCGGCGTGCGCATGTCCTACAAAATTCCTTACCCCGGCAATCAAACGAAGCTCAGCTTTGTTTCGCACTATGTGGCCGAACGTTTGGGAATCTTCGTGCCGCCGGGTGTTCAAGTGACAGGCGACGGATTGTCTCCTGCCGGCCAGGAACAGGGATTCAACGTATTCATGCACCAGACGGTGGCTGCAAATACTCCCTTCAGCATTTCCGTTTCCGGCACTGCGCCTCCGCCTCCTCAGGAAGGACAGGCTTCTGGCGCCGGTTCTGCCGGAGGCCCAAGCGGAGGCGACGATTCCCAAGATCCGTCGGTCAACTCGCGCGCCGATTCCCCGGCTGCCGCGCCCACGGTGACGGCCACTACACTTCCCGCGCGTCTCGATAGCCTGAAATGGATTTTGGTCGCTGGATTTGCCGCCCTATTTGCCCTCGGCCTGGTTTTCTTGTGGCGCCGTCCGGAAGCGGCTATGGCTGGGGGAATTGATTCTGCCTCGGGAGCGGTTGCTGTCGCCGCGCCTCTGGTGAATAGCGCCTCTCCGATATCCGCAGCGGCGCACGTCAATCGCGAAGTCCAAGGCAGCGTTGAAGAAATGAAAGAGACTCTCTTCCGGCTTGAGCTGCGCCGGCAGGCCGGAACGATTGCCGAAGAAGAATACGTCCGCGAGCAAGCCCGCATTCAGAAACTCTTGCACGATTTGGTAAAAGGTTGAGCGGCTCGCCTTGTCAGCTACCGGCACGTCTCTTTCGTCCGGCATCCGGCTTTGCGGCGTGCGTTTCGATCGCGTCGAAAAGAGATTTGGGTCGTTGGTGGCCTTGCGGGGAATCTCACTCGAAATCCATCCCGGCGAATTCGTGGCTCTTCTTGGTCCCAACGGGGCGGGGAAGACCACGCTCCTTCGGATCGCCGCTTCCCTGATGAATCCCACGAGCGGAAAAATATATTTCACGGGCACTCGCCCATCGCCCGCGCCTGCCGCGCCACGCGATGGAGCAAGCGATAACGCTACCAAGCGCCTGATAGGTATGGTCGGCCACAGCACGCTTCTCTACGACGAGCTTACCGCAGCTGAAAATCTCACTCTTTTCGCCCAGCTCTATGGCCTTGGCGAGATTCCATCGCGCGTGGCAAGCGCCCTGGAAGCCTGCGGCCTATCCTCGCGGGCTGGAAGCATGGTCCGGACCTTCTCCCGCGGCATGCGCCAGCGATGCGCGATTGCCCGCGCCCTGCTCCACGGACCTCGCCTGCTGCTTCTCGATGAGCCCGCAGCCGGCCTTGACCGGCAGGGATTGGAATGGTTCGGCGCAACGCTGGCTCGCCTTCGGGACGATGCCTGCACCGTACTGATGAGCACCCATGCGCGCAACGAATCGCTCGATCTGGCCACCCGCGCTGTTTCGCTCCGCGGCGGGCGCATTGAGCACGACAGCGGTTCAGGCGGCGATCCCGGCCCGCTTCTGGCCGCCCTGCGAGCGGAGGCTTGAATGAGCACTCCCCGCGCCGCGGCCATTCTGCTTGCCAAGGAACTTCGCCTCGAATTCCGCACACGCGAAATCCTGACCGCCACGATCGTCTTCGCGCTGGTTGTTGTCGTGCTCTTCAGCTTTGCCTTTGATCCAACCGCGGCCGATTCCCGCCGCTTCGGCCCCGGCCTGCTGTGGATCGCATTCCTTTTTTCCGGCTCGCTGATGCTGCACCCCTCCTTCGCGCGCGAGCAATCGAACGACACGCTCGATGCCCTCCGCATGGCGCCCGTTTCTCCCTTCGCGATCCTGCTCGGCAAGCTGTTGGCGAATTTCATCTTTCTGTCGCTAGCGGAAGTGGTCCTGGTCCCGGTCTTCGCGGTTCTTTACAATGTTTCGCTTGCGGGCATCGTGGGCCGGCTGATCCTCGTCCTGGGCCTCGGCACGCTCGGCCTGGTTACCACCGGCACGGTATTTTCTGCCATTTCGGCGCACGCCCGCATGCGCGAGCTGCTCTTACCGCTGTTGCTTCTTCCGATTCTCGCTCCGCTCCTGATCGCGGCGGTCGAAGCCACCGCTTCGCTGCTCACCGATCCGCCGGAGCTCGACCGCACCTGGCTCGCCTTTCTGGCCGGGTTTGACGTGGTATTTTTGTGCGCTACTTGGCTTCTGTGCGATTTTCTGCTAGAGGAATGAAAGGAGGGCGGACATGAAGGGCCGGATCGGCTTGGCAGTTCTCTTGGCTGCCCTTGTATTTTTCGCGGGCTATGCCGCCCTGTTTATCGCGCCGGATGAAGTCACCATGCACGCCGTCCAGCGCATCTTCTATTTCCACCTTTCCGCCTGGATGACCTCCTTCACGGCTTTTGCCGTGGGCTTCGTCTCGAATATCGCCTACCTCTCCACGCGCCGGCTCAAATGGGATTGCCTGAGCGTCGCCGCGGCGGAAGTGGGAATCGCGTGTTGTTCGATCGGGCTCATTACCGGGCCGCTCTGGGCTCGTCCGGTCTGGGGCATCTGGTGGACCTGGGACGCGCGGCTGACCACCACCTTTCTCCTTTGGCTGCTCTATATTTCCTATCTTCTTCTACGCGGTTTGCTTGAAGATCCGCAGCGCCGCGCCTCTCTCTCCGCCATCTTTGGCATTTTTGCCTTTCTCGATGTTCCGCTGGTCTACATGTCGAATCGCCTCTGGCGGACACAGCATCCCCAGCCGGTCATTCTAGGCGGCAGCGGTTCGGGACTTGACCCCACCATGGCTAAAGTCTTGCTTCTCTGCGTCATTTCGATGTTTGCCGTCATGATTCCGGTGCTGGTGGACCGGTATCGCCTCGAGCTTTTGCGGCATGAATTTGACGAATTGCGCCTGGAAGTCGAAAATCGCAGTGTGGATTCGCATTTGACTCCCACGAAGGGCCGTGTATGAAGAATTTCGAGTTTCTGTTTGCGGCGTGGATGGCGGTTTGGGCTGTTTTTTTTGTGTATGAGGTGTCCGTCGCCCGCCGTATGTCCCAGTTGCGTGAGGATGTCGAGCGCCTGAAGCAGCAGCTCCGCGAGGGTTAGCCCTTTGCGCGGGCATGGATTCAACCGCTTCTGAGCCGCGAGCGCTCGCTCTGGGCGGGCTTTTGCAGCAGGGGCCGCAAGAGCCGGTGCTGCTCATGCAAATGGCTGATGGCGCGCGCCCGGCCGCTTTCAAAACAAAGAAAGCCGGCCCGATTTCGGGCTCGGCGGGCGACATTGTTTAGTCTTTACATCGCTCGCGGGACGCGAGATTCTTTCTGGTAGGTAGGGACATCATGCCTGCACCGAAAAAATTTGCGGTGGTTCTGTTCCAACTCGGCGGTCCTGACACCCAAGCGGCCGTGGAGCCTTTTCTCTATAACTTGTTTTGCGATCCGGACATCATCAATTTTCCCGGTTCCTTTCTCGCGCGCAAGCCGCTCGCGAAATTAATTTCCACCACGCGCTCCAAAGTGGTGCGCCAGCATTACGCGGAAATCGGGGGCGGCTCGCCGATACGCCGCCTGACCGAGCGGCAGGCAAGAGCCCTCGATGCGGCGCTTCGTGTGCATATTTCCGCGCGCGCCGTGGTGGCCATGCGCTACTGGCACCCCGACACCGAAGAGGCGATTGCCTCCCTCGAAAGCATGCCGTTCGACGAACTCGTTCTGCTCCCTCTCTATCCGCACTATTCCTTCGCCACCACGGGCAGCAGCCTGAAAGAGTGGAACCGCTGTTATAGCACCAAGGTTCCGGTTCACGTCATCGACCACTTCTTCGATCACCCCGACTACATTGCGGGAATTGTGGAGCGCATCAACGGCGTGCTGAACCAGCTCCCCAATTCCGAGGAGGTTCAGCTGGTTTTCAGCGCGCACGGTTTGCCGATGGCGCTGGTGGAGAAAGGCGATCCCTACCCGCAGCAGATCGAGGCGACCGTCCGGCTCGTCCGCGAGCTGGGCGCGTGGGAGAATCCCCACGTCCTGTGCTTCCAAAGCAGAGTGGGCCCGCAGAAGTGGCTCGAGCCTTCTCTGACCGGGACGCTTGAGAAGATGGCGCGCGAAGGCATCAAGCGCATGCTCGTGATCCCCATTTCCTTCCTCACCGAGCACATCGAAACGCTCCACGAGATCAATATCGAAGCGCGCGAACATGCGGAGTCTTTCGGCATCACCGACTTCCATATGATGCCCGCTCTCAACGATTCGCCGCTGCTCATCCGCGCGCTGGCCGACCTGGTTCTGCGCTCCGTGGGCATGCGCGCCGGCGTCGCCTCCGTCCTCTCCTAGCTTTGCCCCGCTGCAGCACGAGCGAAACTGGAGTGCTGCTCTCGCCAATCCGCTGCTGTGCCTCGCCCCGGCGGCCTCAATCGCTATGGTATAAATGAGAGGCTGCCCCGAAGCGCTTTTTCTCTGTGAGGTGTCGTGGAATTCTCCCTGACCGATGAACAGCAGCAACTTCGCAATACTGTCCGCGAATTTGCCGAAGGCGAAATAGCTCCCCATGTGATGGAGTGGGACGAAGCCTCGCGCTTTCCTTCCGACCTGATTCCCAAGCTGGCGCAAATGGGATTTCTGGGCGTCATTTTCCCCGAACGGTACGGCGGTGCGGGAATGGGCTATCTCGAATACGTCATTATTATTGAAGAACTCTCCCGCGTGGATGGCTCGGCCGGCATCATCGTCGCCGCGCACAATTCCCTGTGCACGAATCACATCTTCAAATTCGGTACCGAAGAACAGAAAAAGAAGTACGTCGTCCCTCTCGCGCATGGCCAGAAGCTCGGATGCTGGTCCCTTACCGAGCCGGAGGCCGGCTCCGACGCTGGCGGAACGCGCACCCTCGCCGCGAAAAAGGAGGGCGCCTGGGTGCTGAACGGCGCCAAGACTTTCACCACGAACGGACATTATGCGGATGTCTGCGTGGCCATGGCCGCCACCGATCCGGCCAAGAGACATCACGGCATTTCGGCTTTCATCGTGGAGAAGGGAACTCCCGGCTTTCGTCCCGGGAAGAAAGAGAACAAACTCGGCTTGCGCGCGAGCGACACGAGCGAAGTGGTGTTCACCGATTGCCGCTTGCCTGACGAAAACCTTCTGGGCAAGGAGGGCGAGGGCTTCATTAACAGTCTCCAGATCCTGGATGGCGGGCGGATTTCCATCGCCGCTCTCGGCCTCGGCATGGCGCAGGGCGCCTATGAATGCTCGCTGCGATATGCCAAGCAGCGCAAGCAATTTGGCAAACCCATCGCCGAATTCCAGGCGATCCAGTTCAAGCTGGCGGACATGGCCACCGAGATCGATGCCGCGCGGTTGCTCACCTATCGGGCCGCATGGCTTGCCGACCGGGCGATCGCCTCGGGGAATCACGAAGCGCGCTATACTCGCGAGTCCAGTATGGCCAAGCTTTACGCCGGTGAAGTGGCTGTGCGCGTGGCAAACGAAGCCGTGCAGATTCATGGCGGTTACGGCTTCATCAAGGATTACCCCGCCGAAAAATATTATCGCGACGTCAAGCTTTGCACCATTGGCGAAGGCACCAGCGAAATGCAGCGGCTTGTGATCGCCCGCCAGCTCCTTGGGAAGCCATAGGTGCGAGCCTCCCTCGAAAATTGCGCCGAACGGATTCGCGCCGGAGACGTCCGCACGATTTCCCGCGCTGTTTCCGCCATTGAAAACCGCGCGCCCGGCGCGGAAGAGATTCTTCGCCGGTTATTTCCCTATACCGGCCATGCGTATCGCATAGGCGTCACCGGCGCTCCCGGTACCGGCAAAAGCACGCTGGTGGACCGCCTCGCCGCCCATTATCGCAGCGAAAAGAAGACGGTCGGCATCATCGCCGTGGACCCTTCCAGCCCGTTTACCGGCGGAGCGATTCTCGGCGACCGCATCCGCATGCAGGCGCACGCCACCGATTCGGGCATCTTTATCCGCTCCATGGCGACGCGCGGCTATTTGGGGGGACTTGCCCAGACGACCGGCGATACGGCTTTGCTGCTGGACGCGGCGGGTAAGGAGATCATCCTCATTGAGACGGTGGGCGTGGGCCAGGGTGAAATCGAGATCGTTCGCTCCGCCGATTGCACTCTCGTGGTGCTCATGCCGGGCATGGGCGACGATGTCCAGAGCCTGAAGGCGGGCCTGATGGAAATCGGCGACATTTTTGTGCTCAATAAATCCGACCGCGAAGGCGCGCAGCGTTTCGAACAGCAGTTGATTGCGATGCTTCAGCTCGCACCCGAGCGAGACGGCTGGATGCCACTCGTCGTCCGCACGGTCGCGACGGAGGGCAAAGGCATCGATGAGCTTTCGCGTCAGATTGAACGGTTTCGGCGTCACTTCGATCAGGTTCCGGACCGCCGCATTCGTGAACTCGCTTACTGGAAAGCCTGGCTGCTGCGCCTGCTGGAGGCGCGTCTGATAGAGCGAGTCGTCGGACGGCACATCACCGAATCGCAATTTGAAGAGCTTGCCTCCCAGGTGGCCGCGCGCAGCATGGATCCGTATGCCGCCGTTCGCGAAATTCTCGAACGCGCGGGCCTGGGAGATTGTTGACGCTTGGGAGGAAAATCTTGAAGCTCGGAGACCTTGAATTTCACGTTCTGTCGGATGGCCGTGTCCTGCTCGACGGCGGCGCGATGTTCGGCGTGATTCCGAAGCCGCTGTGGGAGAAGAAGATGCCGTCCGATTCCCGCAACCGCATTACGCTTTCGATGAACTGCCTTCTGATCCGCGCGGGTGGCAAGCGTATTCTGGTTGAAACGGGCGCTGGAAACAAAATGGACGCAAAGCTGCGCGAGATTTACGGCCTCAATGGACCTCGCATTGCCGATGGCCTGAGGGAATATGGCGTGGAGCCCGCCGACATCGACATCGTCATCGACACCCATCTCCACTTCGACCATTGCGGCGGCAATACGCGCGTCGAAAAAGACAAGGTGGTTGCCACTTTCCCGAACGCGGAATACTTCGTCCAGAAGGGCGAGTTCGAGCATGCCCTTCAGCCGACCGAGCGCGATCGAGCCAGCTATTTTTCGGAAAATTACGTCCCGCTCCACGAGACCGGAAAGCTTTCGCTGATCGAAGGCGACGCCACGATCGCTCCGGGGGTGGATGTCGTAAAGGTCCCGGGCCACACGGCGAACATGATGTGCGTCAAGCTCACCGGCGGAGAAAAAACAGCTTTTTTATTCGCCGATCTGGTGCCTACCGCAGCCCATCTCCCGCTTCCGTGGATTATGGGTTACGATCTCTATCCCATGACCACGCTCGAAAATAAACGGAAGTGGATTCCCGAAGTTGTCCGCGAGGGATGGCTCGCTCTCTTCAGTCACGATGCCCAGGTTCCCGCGGCCTATCTCCGCGAGCGCGATGGCCGATGGGAAACCGAACCCGTAAAGGTGGATTGAAAATGGCGAAAGCCGCAAGGGCCTCGAAGACCCCAAGCGCACCGAAGATGGGAAGTGTCCCGAAGGTGGGAAGTTCGAAGAACAAGCGAGAGTCCGTCAAGATCGGCATCATCGGCGGCAGCGGCCTCTATCACATGCAAGGCATCGAAGACGTGCGCGAGGTCCGCGTAAAGACCCCTTTTGGCGATCCCTCGGATGCGCTTGCCATCGGCACGCTCGAAGGCCGCCGCGTGGCTTTTCTCGCGCGCCATGGCCGCGGGCACCGCATCTCGCCCAGCGAAATCAATTACCGCGCCAATGTCTGCGCCATGAAAATGCTCGGCGTCGAACACATTATTTCCGTCAGCGCCGTCGGATCGCTGCGGGAAGATTTCCCACCGCTCGATTTTCTGGTTCCCGACCAGTTTTTCGACCGCACGCGCGGCCGCCTCGCCACCTTCTTCGGGGGAGGGATCGTGGCGCACGTAGGATTCGACAAGCCGACCTGCGCGCAACTGTCGACCCGCCTCGCCGACGCGTGCGACCAGATCGGTGTGAAAGCTCATCGCGGCGGAACCTACGTTTGCATGGAAGGCCCTCAGTTTTCGACCCTTGCCGAATCACACACCTACCGCCAGCTTCGCTTCGACGTGATCGGCATGACCAATCTCACCGAGGCGAAGCTCGCCCGCGAAGCGGAGATTTGCTACGCCGCGTTCGCCATGATCACCGATTACGATTGCTGGCATCCCCAGCACAGCGCCGTCACCCTCGAAGAGATTCTATCGAACCTCGGGCGGAATACCGACAACGTGCAGCGCGCCATTCGCACGGTCGTTCGCGATCTGGGAGACGCCGAACGCAATTGCAAGTGCGGCTCCGCGCTGGCGCACGCCATCGTGACCGATCGCAAGGCCATTCCAGCGGCCGCAAAAAAACGTCTTGCGCCCATCATTGGCAAATACATTTCCTGAAAGGAAGACCGCATGCCACTTCTCGTTGTTGGTTCCGTTGCTTTTGATGGGATCGAAACGCCCCATGGAAAGGTGGACCGCACCCTTGGAGGCGCCGCCAGTTATTTCGCGCTCGCCGCCAGCCAGTTCACGCCGGTGCGCGTCGTCGCCATCGTCGGCGAAGACTTCACGGATAAGCACACGGCCGTCTTTCGTGGCCGCAAGATCGATCTTTCCGGCCTGGAGCACGCGAAGGGGAAGACGTTTTTCTGGGCGGGCCGCTATAGCCAGAACATGAACGAACGCGCCACACTTGCAACCGAGCTCAATGTGTTTGCTAATTTTCATCCGACCCTTCCCGATGCGTACCTCGATTCGTCGTCCGTGTTTCTGGGCAATATCGATCCGTCGCTCCAGCGTTCCGTCCTGGCGCAGATTCGCCGCGAGCCGCAAGTCGTCGGCCTTGATACGATGAACTACTGGATTGAACGGACGCCCGAGGAACTTCGTAAGACCCTCAAGCACACGAAGATTCTGATGATCAACGACGACGAGACACGCCAGCTTACTGGCGAGCATAACCTGTTGCGCGCGGCGAAACGCGTCTTCAAGATGGGTCCCCGCACGCTCGTCATCAAACGAGGCGAGCACGGCGCGCTCATGGTCCACGATAAGTTCATGTTCTCCGTACCGGCCTTTCCTCTCGAAGAAGTTCACGATCCCACCGGCGCGGGCGATAGCTTTGCCGGCGGCTTCATGGGTTATCTTTCCAGTGTGGGCCGGGTGAATGAACAGACGCTGCGCCGCGCGATGGTGTATGGCTCCGTGCTCGGCAGCTTCGCGGTGGAAAGATTTGGCGTCGAGCGCCTCGCCAAGCTCAAGCGCAGCGAGATTGACCATCGGGCTCGCCGCTTCGCGCACCTGACATCCTTTAAGCTTTAGTTAGGGATACTCAATCGCTCTCGGGAATCGCAATATCGCATTCCGCGGGCACTGTGGGGCGGTGGGACAATTCTCCCGGCAGGCATCCTCCTTCCGGTACGCTTTGGCGGAATGGGATCGTGAGTTGTCAGGCCCTTCTGAACGAGCATTCCGAGGCCCGTCCCTTGTGCGGGTGGCCATCCTGTGACTTCCGTGCCACTTTTGCACTTCAATTCATAGGCCAACCATTCGTTTTCTTCTGGAATCCGAGTTGACGGGCTGCGCGCCGGGATGCTATCAATCTTGTCTGCTTTTTCGGGAGATTTGTGGACCGTGTCCAGGTTTTTCTCATTCCGCTTTTCTGGCCGCTGGCCTTGAACGGCTTCGGGATCCCCATGGAAGCTCACGGGAGGATGGATTGATTCGTTCGTGGTGGCTTGCGCTCGCGATGGCTCTCGGCATGCTTCCGTTGGTCGCGGGATGCGGGGGCGGTCAGTCATTCAACGACACGCCTGCTATCATCAGTTTTTTTCCTTCCACCGCCACCGCGGGCGGGCCGGCCTTCACCTTGAATATCGCCGGAACGGGTTTCATCGCGACCTCGGTGGCCTATTGGAACAATTCGCCGCGTCCGACCACTTTTAATACGAGCAGCACCCAGCTTTCCGTGTCGATCAGCGCCCAGGACATTGCCACCGCGGGCACCGCGCAAGTCACCGTCGTGAGTCCGGCGCCTGGCGGAGGCGCATCAACCGCTCTGGCCTTCACGATTACTCCGCCAAGTAATCCCGTTCCGGCTATCTCCTCGCTTTCACCTTCGATGTCTTCCAGGGGTGCGCTGCCGCCGGGTGGAATCCTCACTGTAAGCGGCTCCAATTTCATCGCCAGTTCCACTGTGGCGTTCAACGGCATCACGCGGACAACTACATTCGTGAACTCCACGCAGTTGACGGTATCGGTTACGAATTCGGATGTCGCGTCAAACGCGACCATTGAGGTCACGGTATTGAATCCGGCGCCGGGTGGCGGAGTTTCGAACTCCGTTCCTTTCAAGGTGGGTACGGGCAGCGCTGTCCGCTTCAAGGCGAGCTGCGGCAGCACCTCGCAGTCTCCCATCGTGGTTTCTGTGAACTCGCTGGGTGGCTCGGCGAACGGCCAGAGCGCCGCGCCCGCGATCAGTGCGGATGGACGATTCATCGCTTTCTATTCCACGGCAACGGACCTGGTGGCCGAAGGCGCTTCCGGCAATATCTTTGTCCGTGATACCTGCCTCGGCGCTATTAATTGCATGCCTGAAACGCTCGCCGTCGATCTCGCTCCTGACGGCAGCGCGCCAAATGGGCTAGCGGACGCGCATGTGGCTCTGAGCGCCGATGGACGCTTTGTGGCCTTTGCCTCGGCCGCTAAAAATCTGCTATCCAACTCTCCGGCCGCTCCGTCGCCGCAAGGGAATGTTTATGTCCGCGATCTTTGCCTCGGCAGCGATGCTCCGGCGGGTTGCAGCCCTCGTACACAGCTCGTTTCCGTCGGTATGAATTTAGGACCTGCGAACGATTCGAGTTCATCTCCTTCGCTGAGTGCGGACGGACGCTTTGTCGCTTTCGCTTCCACGGCCACGAACCTTGTTTCGAGCGCCGCCAATGGGCAGTCCCAGGTGTACGTCCGTGATACGTGCTCCGGCCCCGCCGCGCCGCGCGCCTGCGCGCCTGGAACTCTGGCTATTTCGGTCGACGGCCAGGGCGGGGCATTGGCGCAGTCCTCGGGAGAGCCCGCAATTTCCGCGGACGGGCGTTACGTCGCATTTGCGGTCGAGGCGGTCGGTTCAGGCGATGCATCCGCAGCGTCACAGGTATTGCTGCGCGATACTTGCCAGGGTGCGGACGCGCCGTCCGACTGCTCGCCTTCCACGGTGGCCATTCCGCTGGCGCCGGGCGTTTCCGCAGCCGGCGGAACTAGCTCTTTTCCGTCCGTGAGCGCCGATGGGCGTTTCGTCGTTTTCGAGCTCCAGACTGCCGGGGCATCGCCTCGCGTCTTCCTGCACGACACTTGTCTCGGTTCCACTGCCAGCGCCGGTTGCGGGCCCTCTACCGTACTCTTGTCGGCAAACGCAGCCGCCCCATCCATCAGCTCTTCCGGTCGCTACGTCAGCTTCATCGCAGATTCTTCCGGCGCATCGGCAAATGTTCCCGGCAGTCGCTCTCTCTCCGTTTACGACACCTGCTTTGGGGCCACAGAGGCGTGCGCCGCGCAAACGTATGCGATTCCCGCTTCCTCTGTGGATTCCGGCGCGGTACTTCTGCCCGCCGACGCGTCCACTCCCGCGCCGCTGTCCTCCGATGGCAGCGTCGCTGCCTTTTTCACTTCAGCGGCGCTCCCCAATTTGCCTTTGAGCGGCCACGGAGACGTTCTTCTCACCGCGACACCGTTCTAGGCCCGGTTTCCGTCTGTCTCGGCATCCTTGCTTCTTTGCATCCTCTGGCTTCTGCCTTGTCTGGACTCCCCTTCGAAAATTCCTTATTCTCGAATGCGCCATATGCCGCAACCTCTCAAGCCGCCTGCGCTGCGTCCGGGCGATGCCGTCCGCATCCTGTCGCTGGCTAGCCCTGTGGAGGAAGCCGCCCTGCAAAGGGGTTGCGATGAATTGGCCCGTCTCGCCTACGAGCCGAAATTCAATCGCGCCAGGGTCCTCGCTCGCGACGGTTTTTTTGCCGGTCCGCCCGCTTCTCGCCTCTGCGCGCTCAAGGAGGCGCTCTCGGAGCGCTCGACGCGCGCCATTTTCTGCTCGCGAGGTGGCTATGGCTCCAGCTATCTGCTCGACGGCTTGAGCCTCGCCCTCACTTCGCCCAAAATCCTTCTGGGTCATAGCGACATCACGTCGCTCCAGATATGCCTTTGGCAAAAGTTCAATTGGGTTACTTTTTACGGCCCCATGGTCGCCTCCAGCTTCGCTGGCGCAGCGGATGCACCCTGCGGTTATCACCGCGAAAGTCTTCTCCGCGCTCTCGGCGAGACGAAGCACGGCTGGCCGATCGATCTTTCCGGGGAATCGATCGTTCCGGGGTCCGCGGAAGGCGTTCTTCTAGGCGGCTGCCTGACGCTCGTGGAAGCCGCACTCGGCACGCCTTGGGAGCTGGAAACCCGCAGGGGCATCCTGATACTCGAAGACCGGGGAATGAAGCCCTATCAGGTGGACCGTGCCCTGATGCATTTGAAGCAGGCGGGCAAGTTCCGCGCCGTTGCGGGCATCATCCTCGGCGATTTTCCCGAATGCGATGAGCCGGCCGGAACCGAGTCCGTGAAAGATGTGGCGCGGCGCATTCTTACTCCGCTGGGCATTCCAGTCGCGTGGGGGGCGCCGGTCGGCCACACTACGCGCCCCATGCTCACTCTGCCTCTGGGGGTCCGCGCGCGCCTGTCCATTTCGGGGCCCGTGGATGGCGTTACGCAGCTTGAAATTCTCGAACCAGCTTGTGTCGCATAGCGCCGCCATGTCGTGCATGGGCTCGCAACCAGAGGAGATTTCACATCGCAAAGCCCACCACTAATACGGCCGAACATATCCATCTTCTTGGTATCGCCGGGTCCGCCATGGCTCCCGTTGCCGGCATGCTTAAGGAGAGAGGCTTTCGCGTCACTGGCTCCGACGTGAACGTGTATCCCCCTGCTTCCACGCTCCTCGATTCGCTGGCTATTCCATGGAACGAGGGATTCCGCGAAGAAAATCTCGAGCCCGCTCCCGATCTCGCGGTCATCGGCAACGCCAATTCGCGCGGCAATCCGGAGGTGGAGTACATCCTGGACCGGAAGATTCCCTATTGTTCGATGCCACAGCTCCTCGAACAATATTTCATTCCGGGGCACACGTCCATCGTCATTGCCGGCACTCACGGCAAGACCACCACCACGGCGATGCTCGCCTGGATTTTCCACGTCGCGGGGCGCCGCCCGGACTTTCTCATCGGCGGCGTTTCTCCCAATTTTGGCGATCGAAGTTACGGCTTGGAGGGCGGTGAAGAGTTCATCGTCGAAGGCGACGAATACGACTCGGCATTTTTCGACAAGGGCCCGAAATTTCTGCACTATCATCCCGACGAACTGATCCTCACGTCGCTCGAATACGACCACGCCGACATCTATCCGGACCTTGCTTCCATCGCGCTTCAATTCCAGCGCCTAGTCAATCTCGTTCCGCGTCGCGGCCGCATCGTTTTCTGGGGCGAAAGCCCTGAGCTGAGAGAAGCCGTCGCCAAGGCATTCTGCCCGGTGGAGACTTTCGGGCTCACGCCGGATTGCGACTGGTACGCCGGCGACATCCTCTGGCACGATTCCGCCACGGAATTTCGCGTATCCCATCGTGGTAGCGAGATTGCGCGCGTGCGCACGCCGGTCGCCGGCCGTCATAATGTGCTCGATGCGCTTGCGGCGATCGCTCTGGCCTATGGACGCGGCATTGAACGCGAAGCGATCGAGCGAGCCTTCGCCACATTTCAGAGCGTTCGTCGCCGCATGGAAGTGAAGGGAGAGGCGAACGGCATCCTCGTGGTCGAAGATTTCGCGCATCATCCCACGGCAATCCGTCTGACGCTGGAGGCTGCCCGCACCCGCTGGCCCGGCCGCAAGATTTGGGCTGCCATCGAGCCCCGCTCGAACACCATGCGCCGCAAGGTGTTTCAGGACGCGTTGCCCGAGGCCCTCGCCGCCGCCGATGGGGTCGTGATCGGTCCCGTCAACCGGCCTCAGTTGCTCTCCGAGGAAGAGCGTCTCTCGCCCGACGCTATTGCCGAATCGCTCTGTAGGAGCGGCCGATCCGCCAAGGCCTTCGGCTCCGCATCGGACATTGCAGACTATCTTGCGGCGCAGGCCAAACCGGGTGATCTAGTAATCGTCATGTCCAACGGCAGCTTTGACGGCCTATGCGGAAAGCTGCTCGCGAAGTGGAAGCCACTCGCAGGGGCGCTCAGCTGATGCGCGCGGTAACGCTGGCGCGCCGCGCGCTTATTTTATCGATCGCGATCACCGCTCTCTTTGCAGCGCGTCCTGCGACAGCTACCATCCGCTATCGAGTATCGCTCGCGCACACGAGCGAGCATCTTTTCGTCGTCCAGATGGATATTCCCGGCGCGCACGCGGGCACCGAAATCGCCATTCCCGCCTGGAACGCCCTCTATCAGGTGCGCGACTTCGCCTATCGCGTTCGAGACCTTCATGTCCTGGCGCCTGTTGCCGCGAACGGGAATGGTTCGATGCTCCAGTTGCGCGCCCTCGACAAGCAGACCTGGAAAATCCAGAATCCCGCCTCGCCGTCGCCCACCAACGATTCCGCCCAGGTCACCGTACAATATTCCATCGAGTGGAACGATCCCGGACCGTTTGACTCGCAACTGAACGATCAGCACGCTTTCATCAATTTTGCGGAAATTCTTATGTACCTCCCGGACCGCCGCCGCGAGGATGTCGAAGTCGTGTTCGACGATGTGCCTTCCGCCTGGAAAATCATGGCCGAGCTTCCGCCGGGGCGCGAGCCGAACTCCTTCATCGCCGAAAGCTACGACGCGCTCGTCGATGCCCCCGCCGAAGCGGGAAACTTTTCCGATTTCGAATTCGATCGCGAGGGCGCGCATTTTCGCGTGGTTGTCGACGCTTCCGGCTGGAACAAAAGCCGCCTCGAAGAGGACCTCCGCCGCATCACGACCTACGAATTGAGTCTCATGGGCGGTCCGCCGTTCAAGGAATATACTTTTTTCTTTCACATCGGCCCCTACGCCGACGGCGGCGGCGGAGGCATGGAACATTCCTTCTCCGCGGCCATCGCCGCGGCATCCGTGGACGGCGCTGCCGCGATTGCCGCGCATGAATTCTTTCACGCCTGGAACGTCAAGCGCATTCGCCCGCAGTCTCTCGATCCCGTCGACTACGCGAAGGAGCAGCCCACGCGCGCTCTTTGGTTCGCCGAAGGCGTCACCAGCACCTATGCCGCATTCACGCTCGAACGCTCCGGCCTTTGGTCCAAGGCTCAATTTTATGAAGATCTGGCGACACAGATCGGCGAGATCGAATCCCGCCCGGCCCGCGCCTGGCAGAGCGTGGAAGAATCGAGCCTCGATGCGTGGCTCGAGAAATATGACGATTACAACCGGCCCGATCGCAGCATCTCGTATTACAACAAGGGACAAATCGTCGGCGTAATGCTCGATCTTGCCATCCGCGATGCCACGGACAATCAAAAATCGCTCGACGACGTTCTTCGGCTTATGAACGACGAATACGCAAAGGCGGGGAAGTTTTATAACGGCAGCGAAGCTATTCGCGGCGCCGTCGAAGAGGTCTCCGGAAAAAGCTTCCAGGATTTCTTCCAGCGCTTCGTATCCGGAACCAATGAGATTCCCTACGACGATTTTCTCGCCTTGGCGGGCCTGCACTTGAAGGTGGAGACCACCACCACCGCCGAGCTGGGTTTTCGCCCGGACGCCTTATCCGGCAAGAGCGTCACCGTTTCCGATCTCGATCCGGATAGCGCCGCCGCTGCCGCGGGCCTGCGCGATGGCGATCTTATTTCGCCGCTTCATCGCAAATCTTCTCCTCGGAAGGCCGCCGAATGGCTGCGCGACCGCGCTCCGGGAGACCCGGTCACCCTGGATGTCCGCCGTAACGGACATCACATTGAAATTTCGTTCGTGGTGGGTTCCCACGCGGACCGGCATTACTCGATTGTCGAAGTCTCGGCGCCCACCGCCAAGCAGCGCCGCATTCGCAACGGACTCCTTCAGGGTGCCACCGGCTAATGCGCGTCCCTGATTTTACGCAACCGCGCGCTGCCAGCTCGCTTCTCGCATGATTCGCACCTTCATCCTCGTCTTCTTTTTTGCGCTGGCAATCGTCCTGTTGTTGCCCTGGCTGATCTTGTGGACTCTCGTTACGCGCGATCCCGTCCCGATGTACCGTGTTTCGATGGGCGCGGTGCGCTTCACCGTCCGAGCGGCCGGCGTTCGCGTCCGCCTGGAGGGTGTCGACAATATTCCCGCGGGAGTTTGCATCTTCGCCGCGAACCACGTTTCGAATATAGATCCTCTCGCCTTCGTGCCCCTCATTCCCCGGCGGGTCTCTCTGCTGATGAAAAAAGAACTGTTTCGCATTCCCCTCCTCTCTTTCGGTATGCGCATGGCAGGATTTGTCCCGGTTGACCGTGCCTCCCGGGACTCCGCCTCCGCAAGCTTGGCGGTTGCGGTTCGCCACCTCAAAAACGGGCTGTCGTTCGCGGTGTATCCCGAAGGAACTCGCAGCTCCAATGGCCGTCTGCGTCCCTTCAAGGGAGGCGCTTTCGTGATGGCCATCCAGGCCGGCGTTCCCATCGTCCCCGTCTCCATCGTCGGAGCGCGCAAGCTCCTGCCAAAAGGTCAGTGGGCTTTGCGTCCCGGGGAGATCGTTATTCGCTTCGGGCCTCCGGTGGACGCCTCGCAATTCACCGTCGCTCGGCGTTCCGAATTGGTTGCACGCGTTGAATCCCTGGTCGCCGCCGGTCTTCCACCTGAGCAGCAGCCGCTTCCGCGCTCTTCTCGCTCGTCGGCGTAATTTCGCCTCCTTCGCTTTCATTGCACGGAGAGTTTTCGGCGTTGCCCGCCTGTTTTCGGCGCGGGGCATCTCGTTTATTTTTCTCGGCGGCTTTTGGCGCACAATCGTTGCTACAATCGTTATCCATGCCTTTCAAATCCGGTTTCATTGCAATCGTCGGCCGTCCCAATGCGGGCAAGTCCACACTCGTCAACACACTCGTCGGCCGAAAAGTAGCCATTGTTTCACCCAAGCCGCAGACCACGCGTAACCGCATTCAGGGAATCTTGAACCGCGACGACTCGCAAATCGTCCTGATCGATACGCCCGGCATCCATAAGCCCGATAACGCCCTTAGCCGCCAGATGATGGACGAGCTTCAGCACGCGCTGGAGGGCATCGACATCCTTTCGCTGATCGTGGATGCTTCGGCGGAAACCCGGGCGGGCGACCGATTTTCGCTAGAATGGATTCGCCGCTTCCACGGCCCCGTGTTCCTGCTCCTGAACAAAGTGGACTCCGTCAAAAAGCCGCTCCTGCTTCCGCTGATCGACCGGTATTGCCTCGAATTCGATTTCGCCGAGATTTTCCCCATCTCCGCGCTCACCGGCGAAGGATGTCTCGATCTGGTCGGCGGCTGGCTGGCCCGGCTTCCCGAAGCTCCCCCGTATTTCCCGGCGGACCAGTTCACCGACCAGCCCGAACGATTTCTCGCCGCGGAGCTGGTCCGCGAAAAAGCCATTCTCGCCACGCGCGAGGAAGTCCCTTACGCCATTGCCGTGCTCATCGATAATTTTGAGGAAGGGAAAGATTTGATTCGCATCCGCGCGACTCTCTATGTCGAACGCGAAGGCCAGAAGGGGATTCTCATCGGCAAAGGTGGCGAGACGATCAAAAAGATTGGCACGCTGGCGCGGAAGGAACTGGAATCGATACTCGCCGCGCACATTTTTCTCGAACTCTACGTCAAGGTCCAGCCCAACTGGCGTCAAAGCCCGTCCATCGTTCGCCAGCTCGATTGGCACCGCCAGCTCGAGCAGCTCGGCGAAGCGCAGGAGTAGCAGCCATCGCGGTTTAGGAAGCTTTGGAAGGAGCGATCCCGAGCGACCGCATCTTGCGGTACAGGTGGCTCCGCTCAAGCCCCAGCGCTTCGGCGGTCTTCGTCATATTCCAGCGATTCTCTTCGAGCTTCCGCAGCACGAATTCCCGCTCGTAGGCCGACCGCGCCTCCTGCAAGCTCTCGTACGGTTTCTGCGGGCTCTTCGAGGCCCCGCGGAAAAGCTCCGGGGGCAAGTGGTGCGGCTCGATGCGCGGTGACGGGCACATGATTACCAGCCGCTCCACAAGGTTCTTCAGCTCTCGCACGTTTCCCGGCCAAGGGTATCCTCGCAGCACTTCCATCGCGGCCGCGCTGAATTCCTTCGGCTTCTTCCCGTATTCGGTACAGAATGCACCCAAAAAATGCGCGGCCAGGATCGGGATGTCCTCGGTTCGTTCCCGCAGCGCCGGCACGTAAAATGGAATCACGTTCAGCCGGTAAAACAGGTCTTCGCGGAACGCGTTCCGCCCGATTTCCTCTTCCAGTTTCTTGTTCGTCGCGGCCAGCACTCGCACGTCCACGTTCACCGGCTGGTTGGACCCGAGCGGCTCCACGCGCTGTTCTTCCAGCAGGCGCAGAACCTTCGACTGCGTCTTCAGGCTCATATCGCCCACTTCGTCGAGAAACAGCGTGCCGCCGTCCGCCTTCTGGAATTTTCCGACTTTGTCCTCGCTCGCTCCCGTGAAGCTGCCTTTGCGGTGTCCGAACATTTCCGATTCGATCAGCTCTTCCGGGATGGCGGCGCAGTTCACTTCCACGAACGGCATCGCGCTCCGCGAGCTATGCGCGTGCAGCGCTCTGGCCACCAGTTCTTTGCCCGTTCCGCTTTCTCCGTAAATCAGCACGCGGCCGTTGGTCGGCGCCGTCAGAGCGATCTGCTGCCGCAGCGCCTTCATCGGGACGCTGCTTCCCAGAATTGCATGCTTCTCTTCGAGTTCCGCCCGCAGTCTCCGGTTTTCTTCCTCGAGGCGCAGATATTCGAGCGCGTTCCGCACCACGAGCACGATCTTTTCGAGCGAGAGCGGCTTCTCCACAAAATCAAATGCGCCCAGTTTCGTTGCGCGCACCGCCGTCTCGATAGTGCCGTGCCCCGAAATCATCACGACCATCGGCGCTCCGTCCTGCGGCTGAATCCGCGCCAGCGTCTCGAGCCCGTCGATGTTCTTCAGCCACACGTCCAGCAGCACCAGATCGAAGCTTCGCTGCCCGATCTGATCGAGGCACTCCTCGCCCGACGCCGCGAGCGCGACTTCGTATCCTTCGTCGCGCATCAGGGCGCTCAGAGACTGGCGAATCCCATCTTCGTCGTCAACGATTAGTATGGAGGCTGGCATCTTTGGGTCAGGTTTCCTGTGGCGAATTTATTCGGATTCCTTCGTCTGCCGCCTTATCACTGTGCTTTCACGGTGGGGCCATTGCTCGGGACGCTCATGCGAGCGTGCCTCCGGCCGGCGCCGGCGCCGTTCGCACTTCCGCCGCCGGAAACCGAATCAAAAAGCGGGAGCCCACCGGCAAATTATCCACCGCGCGGATTGTGCCGTTGTGTTCGGCGATGATCCGGCTCGCGATCGCAAGCCCCAGGCCGGTGCCGCGTTCCTTCGTCGAAAAGTGCGGCAGGAAGAGCTTCAGCTTGTCTTCCGGCGAAATTCCCTGGCCGCTGTCGGAAATCTCGATCTCCACGGCGTCTCCGTCGCTTTCCGTCCGCGTGATTACGCGCAACTGCCGTATTGTGGAGCTTTCCATCGCCTCGGCCGCGTTATCCACCAGATTCGCCACTACGCGCCGCAGCAGCTCCGGGTCGGCCTTCACCGGGGGGAGCGATGCGGCTAGGTCGATCCTCACCGTGATTCCGTCGAGGCGCCCGTTAAACAGATCGAGCGCGCTCTGGACGATGGCGTTCAGATCCGCCAGCGTGAGCTTGGCGGCGGGGAATCGCGCGAATTGCGAGAACTCGTCGACCAGCGATTTGAGCGTCTGCACTTCGTGCTCGATCAGGCCGGCGCACTCCGCCGCCAGCTTCTCGAATTCGGTGCGCGGGGCGCCTGTGGTCCGACTCAGGTGGCGGAGAAGCCTTTGCGCCGATAGCTGAATCGGCGTCAGCGGGTTTTTGATCTCGTGCGCAATGCGCTGCGCCACTTCCTGCCATGCGCTGGCTTTCTGCGCGCGCAGCAAGTCGGTCAAATCGTCGATCACCACCACGAATCCGGGGTTCGATCGCCGCGGCCCAAGCGAACTTACCGTCACGGCCGTGCGCACCAGACGCCCTCCCGTGGCCATTTCGATTTCGCGCGACGCCCCGCCCATCCGCAGCGACCGCCGCATGAGGTGCAGCACCGCCCGCGACGCCTCTTCTCCCAGCAGGTTCTGCAGCGTGCGCGCTTCGCGCGCATATTCGCCAAGAATGGTTATCACCGCGTGATTCACCCGCGCCACATCGCCGGAAGACGTGAGCGAAACCACTCCCGTGGGAATATTTTCGAGAATCGCCTCCATCAGCTTCCGCCGGCGCTCGCGTTCTTCGATGGCCTGTTCGAGGCTTTGCGTGAATTCGTTGATCTGCCGCCGGCCCTCGCCGAGTTGGACGGCCATGCTGTTGAATGACCGCACCAGCGTCCCCAGCTCGTCCTGCGCTTGCACCTCGATCCGATGGTCGAAATTCCCGTGCGCGATCTCCCGCGTCGCTTCCGCCAGCGCCTGGATCGGCACTGTCACCTGTTTCGACAAAAACAGAGCGACCCACGTCGTCGTGAATAGCAGCAACAGCGTAATCAACATCAGCGCCAGCAAGATTTCACGCTTGTAGGCGCGCAGATTTTGTTTTTGCTGCGCGTACGTTTTTGTCTGCGCCTGGATATCGAAATAGCGCGGCATGAATCCCGGAGGCAGTTCACGCGCCATCACCACCGAACCGCCTTTATAAGGAGTACTGGCAGCCAGATAGTCGCTGCCCCACGCCCTCCAGATTTCGGCTCCTCCGGCGAGGGTCAGCACGAACTTCGGATTGGCATCCGCGCCATCCGCCCCAGGCCTCGCGGCTGGTTTCACGCCGCCCGCCGGGATTTGCACTTCTCCTTCCCGCGTCACCGTCCAGAACACCGGAGGGTCCGTGCCGGGCAGAAAACTCCCTTCGGTTAACGCCCGGCGCCCGCTCAATGTCTCGGCTTCCTCTGAAGCATAGAGCCGCAGCCTGTTGTATTCGCGCTGAGAAAAGTCGCTGATGAGCTTCTGGCTTTGTTCGTTCGCAATTTCGAGAGGGCGGGGAAACCACAAATTAAGCGTCCGGTTCACCAGCGCGTAGCTGAAGAAAAATAGAAAGACAACCGGCAGAAGCGACACGCCCATCGCGCCGATCACCATTTTTACTTTGAAGCGCGATCCCGTCTGTCCGCTTCGCCGCTCCGCGCGGAGGCGCAGCAGACTTCGGCCTAGAATCAAGGTAAATACCAACAGGGCCGTGCCGATGACCATCGTCAGTGCGAAAAAGATGACGAAGGAGGTTCCCTGTTCCGGGTGTACTGGGATTCTCAGCGACCCCAGCGTGAACACGACCGCCGCCAGCACCGACACCGCGACGCCGCCTACCGTCAGCCGTACTTGCCGCTTCCAGTTCGACCGAGCCACTAGCGGCCCTCCTGCAGATACGGCCCCAGTGGGCACTCGCCGCACAGCGGTTCGCGCGTGTGGCAAAACCGTTTCCCCATATCCACAATCAGGGCGTGAAACTCGTTGAATCGCTGCGTATTCCCTGGGAGTTGACGTTCGAACAGTCCGCGAACGCTATCGTACGAGACGTTTTCGTCGACCCATCCGTGGCGCGCGAGTATTCGCTTCGTGTACGCGTCCACCACGAATACGCTGTGCTGCCCCGCATACAGCAGAATAGAGTCCGCCGTCTCCGGCCCGATCCCAAAAACACCGAGCAGTTGTTCGCGCAGCACTTCAGTCGGTGTCGCGAACATCTTTTTCAGCGAGCCCTGGTGCAGCACTCGCAGAAACTCGCAGAACGCCTTCAGCTTGCGGGCCTTTTGCCGAAAATAGCCCGAGGAACGGATGAGGCCTTCCAGCCGTCGCAGAGGCAACTTGTCAATTTTGGCGGGTGAGAGCAACCGAGCGGCCCGCAAATTCGCTATTGCGCGTTCTACGTTTGTCCAGGATGTATTCTGCGTAAGGATGGCGCCCACGATCACTTCAAACTGCGTCTCGCCGGGCCACCAGTGCTGTGGTCCCAGGGCCATCAACAGAGAATCGTAGTATTCCTTCAGGGGTGGTTCGGTGCCGAGCGTGTCCCGGATCTGGGATGGTGTGCTTTGGACAGGCAAATCCATGAAAGGCCAACATATCGAGGGCATTGCGACAAGTCAAGCCGTGTGTGTGGCGCGTTTGCCACACCGCTGTGGCAGTTCGGCAATTGATGCCGCTGGCAGGCATACAGCTTTCTCAATCGGTTCTCGTGTGCTGGCTCGAGGTTGTAGCACGGAGTGGGGCAAAGCGACGCACGAACCCCCGCTCATTGTTCTTTCAGGGCAGAGAATGGTTCCGGCTCTGCCTTGCAATTGAACGATTCTCCGAAAAGCTTCCCGAGGCGGCGGCCCTACTTGTAAATTAACCGTTCTTCCGCTCGAACTCTTTCATGAAGCCGGTCAGTGCTTCCACGGCCTCCAGCGGAACGGCATTGTAGAGCGACGCTCGCATTCCGCCCACTGAGCGGTGTCCCTTAATGCCGATCAGTCCGGCCGCTTCCGCCTCTTTGGCGAACTTCTTCTCGATATTTTCATCGCCGCCCGCCACGCGGAACACGACGTTCATTTTCGATCGGGATCCTTTCTCCACGGGACATTTGTAGTAGCCGCTGGCATCGATCGCGTCATACAGAAGCTTTGCCTTGGCCGTATTGCGTTTCTCCATTCCCTCCGCCCCGCCTTCCGATTTGATCCAGTCGGCCACCAAGCCAAGGGCATACACCGCGAACGTGGGCGGCGTGTTATAGAGCGACCGATCTTTGACGAACGTCCGATATTGCAGGATTTTCGCGATCTTATCGTTTCCGTGTTCGGCGAGACTCTTGCGGAGAATCACCACCGTTACTCCGGAAGGGCCCAGATTTTTCTGAGCGCCCGCGAAGATCAGGCCGAACCGCTTCACGTCCAGCGGCCGGGAAAGAATGTCCGACGACATATCCGCCACCAGCGGCACGTCACCCGTCACCGGCATCTCGGTCCACTGCGTTCCTTCGATTGTGTTGTTGGTGCACATATGCACATAGGAGGCGTCCGGCGACAACGTGATTTCATCCTTCCGCGGCACGCGGGTAAATTTTTCCGCCTCGGTGGAAGCCGCCATCCGCAGCCCGCCAACTTTTTTCAGTTCCTCGATAGCCTTGGCCGTCCACGATCCTGTGTGCAGCACGTCCACTGGCTTGCCGGAGACGTAGAAATTCATCGGCACCATCGCGAATTGCAGGCTGCCGCCGCCTTGCAAGAACAGCACTGCGTACTCCTCCGGGATTCCCAGGAGCCGCCGCAGCCCTTCCTCGGCTTTGTTGTTGATGGCCTCGAACTCCGCCGAGCGGTGGCTCATTTCCATCACCGACATTCCCGTGCCGCCGTAATCGAGCAACTCTTCTCGAATCCGCTCCAGGACGGAAAGCGGAAGCGCCGCCGGACCCGCGTTGAAATTGTAGGCCCGCTTCGTGGCGTGGTCAGACATGGCCGATGAATTCATGATCTAGAATTCCTCCCTGTAGGAATGTGTATTGCGTGGAGCACGCTTTTCCAAATAACCACGATACCAGAACTCCCCGAGGGTTGTGAATGCGTCGTCAGCGAAAACAATGTTCCAGTTTGAAATCCTCAGCGCTAAATTCGGCGGATAACGTGAGAATTGCACAGGGCTTCGGTGAGGATTCTCTTTTCGTGGGGCAAGCGGCCGGAGCCAACCGTTAACTAACGCACTGGCGATTGGGGCGCTATCCGATCCTCGCGGTCAAATTGCGCGAATGGTCATTACGGTTTCTTGTTTTCAAGGAAGGAGAGTGGCATCCTCGGCAGATGAAGAACGGAGTCTGTGCCACGCAAGGAGATTCGAGGATGCGTTTCGTGGGCTCGAGAATGAACAAAATCACAGGCGGTAGCGTTTTGCGGATCTGCGCAATAATCCTGGTAATCCTTCTTAGCCGTGCCGCACTAGCGGACAAGATGCCGCCCGGTTGGCAGGCTGACCACATGACGCCGATCGGATTCTCTGGGCTCGACGGCCATCCTGGCGCGTTCAAGCTGGCCATCAAGCAGGCAAACGGACATTGGTATCTTTACATGGGCCATTCGTTTGACGAGGGATGGAGCATTCTGGATGTCACCGACCCGCGCGATCCGAAATACGTCAAGTTCATCCCGTTTAACGGCCCGAAAAACTTGATCACGTCGCAAGTCACGCTTCACGGCAACATACTGATCACCGCCGTGAACAGCGCAACCGACAGGCCCGATATCGGCGCGGCCGCAATCATCTGGGACATCAGCGATCCGGCCAATCCCAAACAAATCTCGAAATGGTACGCCGGTCAGCGCGGCTCGCACCGCAATTCCTATCCCGGCGGCAAATATGCGTATCTCGCTGCCAGCGTCCCCGGTTTTCGTGAGTACATCCTGCAAATCCTCGATATCAGCGACCCGTACCACCCGAAGGAGGCAGGCCGATGGTGGCAGCCGGGGCAGCGGACCAGCGATCCCATGCCTCCCTGGCCGGTGGGATTCCACGGCCCCGCAAACGTGAGCCCGGATGGAAAGATGATTTCCATGCCGTTTACGCCGGATGTCGTGAATCTGGATATCAGCGACATCGCGCATCCCAAATTGATTGGCGAGCTGCAGATGACTCCTCCGTTCGCCAGCGTGGGGACGCAGTCCGTGCACACGGTTCTGCCGCTGTGGGACCGCAAGCTGCTTTACGCAAGCTCGGAAGCCATGGCCTCCGGATGCGACACCGATGCGCTGAGTTTCGCGGCCCTGATCGACAACAAAAACCCCGCCAAACCGCGCTTGATTTCGCTGTTTCCGGTGCCGCGGCCGCCGAAGGACGCGCCCTACAAGGATTTCTGCGACAAGGGCGGGCGATTCGGACCTCACAATGTGAGCCAGGAAATCCATTCGCCCGACGTGGCAAAACCGGGCAATATCATGTTTGTGGCCTATTTTAACGCAGGGCTTCGCGCCTTCGATATCAGCGATCCGCACTTGCCGACCGAGGTTGGCTGGTTCATCCCACCGGAGCGTCCGGGCGCGCCGACCCACTCGGGTCCACATGCCTCGTCGATCAATTGGACCGAAGATGTGCTCGTCGATACGCGAGGCAATATCTATATCACCGACGATAAATGGGGCGTGTGGATCTTGCGCTATACCGGCCCCGGACAGGCTGAAGCCGCGAGGAATTAAACTGGTCGCAAGCAACTCGGTACCGGGGTATTAGCGCCGTTCTTCTTACCGATACACGTTACTGATACACGCCCATTGTCTGAAAGTCATCACACAAGTCCTGATTAATGCGCTACTCGGACAAGTGAAGCAGTGCTTCAAATGGATGGTAAGCCGATTTACCCGGGGCTAGACGCTTCAGCGCTCTAGGGACATGGCATCCGCGCGACCTGAGACGAACTCCAAGATGACAAACTAGCGGGAGCTGATGACGATGGCTACAGACACCGGTTACCTCTTCGTAGTCATTACCTGCCGATAAACTGTAAGGATTTGCACCACATTTCGGAAGGGATGAGTTAAGTCCTTCATTCTTAGTTGCGCCAAGTTGGAGAGGCAACTGCTACCATATTTGTTAACGTTATAGGTACGGAGGCGCAAGATGAACCTCCTGGTTTTACGTTAAGAAAATGCGCTAACTGCTTATCTCCCGATCGCCGGGCTATAAGTCCCGCTTTCTTCTGAAGTGAGGGTTCGCCCATGTCTTACGTCGATATCTACCAAGGCGAGGACTACCTGAAGAAGAATCCGCAATGGCACGTGGAGGAATCTCCGTTCAAGGCGCGGTATATCCTGAAGCTGCTCGATCGGAACCATCTTTTGCCCGAGACCATCTGCGAGGTCGGCTGCGGCGTCGGAGAAGTGCTCAAGCAGCTTCAGGACAAAATGGGAGTAGGCCACGAATTCTGGGGCTACGACATTTCGCCGGTAGCGCATCGTCTCAGCGAGCCGCGCGCGAACGGCACGTTGCACTTCAAGTTAGGCGATCCCTCGCAAGAGGATCGTCACTACGATCTGCTGCTGGTTCTTGACGTTGTCGAGCACGTGGAAGATTACTTTGCTTTTCTGCGGAGCATTCGCGGCATTTCGCCGCACACGCTCTTTCACTTTCCGCTGGACCTCTCCGTGCAAGCCGTCCTGCGCCGGAACGGGATGATGAAGCGGCGCAAAGACCACGCGCACCTGCACTACTTCACCAAAGAACTCGCGCTCCAGGCGCTCGTCGATACCGGTTACAAAATTCGCGACTTTTTCTACCTGCCGCGCTCCAACGAGATCGGTCCCTCCTTGCTGCAAAAGGCCTTCCGCTTTCCGCGAGCCGCGTTCTACGCGATCAACCACGACGTGGCAGTGCGCGTTGCCGGCGGCTACAGCCTCATGATTCTCGCGTCGTAACGTTTGTCGCAAACACCCCTGCAGGTCGCGTCTACCCCCCTTTGTAGGTCTAGAATTTAGCCCTTCACTAAACTCAGCGATCGAAGGGGTAGCTGCCCTGTCGCCCACCCCGACCTCAAAGCGATCATCCGAGATTGGATTTCGGAGATCCTGGTTGATTAACGCGCAAACCGGAAATGTGACATCGAGTCTTCAGGAAGAGCGAAACAAAACCAACTTCGATTTCTTTGCCGCCTTCTTGCGACCTTCCTTAAAAGGTTTGACGCTCTTTGTCAGCGCAGCCAGCGGTCTATCTTCGCAGCATGGAATCACGTGAATCCAATCACCTCTGTGACATGGGCAGTCACAATCACGCCGCGATTTCATGTCCTCTTTTTACCCTAGCTGCTTAGATTTTTCAGCCAAACTCCTGAGTCACGCCCTTCTCGTCTGCGCTTGCATATACTTCTCCCCCAATAGCCCCAATCGAGGCATATATTCAACCAGGACGCCACGAGGAAAGGAAGTTCTTCGCCCTCCTGTTCCGCTTTGGCGTCGCCTTCCTTCGCCTCAATCGAATGAACTGACGCGCCACGTTTTCGCATTTCCATCGCGCATTTGCTTGAGCGGTGCTTCGGGAGAATTCGCACTTCTCCCCGCCTCCAACTCCCGCAAAATGACTAATCGGGCATGTTCATCAGCTTTGTCGCGCCTGCGCTATTCCACATTCACGGCGGGATAATCTTCGACGTACTCCTCGCTGCGAGAGCCATAGTACGCGACTTTTCGCGCTATGAAATCGACGTCGTAGCGGAAAACGCCAGCACGCCACGAGGCCGCCAGGAATTCCGGAAATGTGCTGTTTCCCGCCTGGTCGATTCGCAAGACCGCGATGAGCGCCTCCCGATCGAAAGGTGGGACATCGACCGTCCCCGTAACGAGTGGTGTGCCCTGTGTCACGACCGGCCCGTGCTCCGTTAGATACAGACTCTGACATGCGGGCAGGAACCAAAGATTTCGGGTCACCCCTGCGCGTCGCAACGTTTCGGCCAGATACGGAAATCCGCCGACCTTGGGACGACCGGACATCGCTCGCTGCTGGGCTGCCTGTAGGTTTTCGATTGCTTTGCTCATGTGTCTCCTTCACTTCGTATTTGGTCGTTCAAGGTTAGCGTTGAGAATGACGTTGGACAAGTCCTGGTTAACGCCGAAACCGGAAATGTGGGGTATTGAGCCGGTCTTTGTCCAATTTGGCGACGCAATCAGGCGTGTAGCCGAATTTTCCCGAAGGATACTACCCCCGCGCTTGCCTTGACACTCCGAATGTCCAACCATTAGACTGAATCCGTTGATGTTGCACTGCGGAGCTACAGCGAATGCTTCTCTCTCGGGATTACGTCGGCTACATGGCCAAGGAAGTAGTCAAGCGCCTGGTTGCCGGGAAGATGATCGAAACAAAGAACGTCGAGAATTTGACCACGCAGGTTCGCCAAGTGATGGCTGATGAAGTGACCATCGAGGACCGCATCAACGAGGAAGTCCGCGAAATTCTCAGCCGCTATTCCGAGGAAATGAAGCGCTCCGGCGCGTCTTATCAGGAAATGTACAAGAAAGTGAAAGGCCAGCTCGCCCGCGAAAGGAAACTCATCCTCCGCTGACATGCGCTTGAGCCGCGAAAAGACGGTTCGACTCTCTCATCGCATCATCGATTTTCTCGTATCCAGTTCCGAAGTGGATTTCGTCGAGGACCGCGATACCATCCGCCAGGAGATCGTCAACATCCTCACCTCGCTGCTGAAGGTGGAAGAGCAGGTTGACGTCGAGTCCCGTGCGAAAATTGCCTCGCAAAAAAAGGAAATTCTCGAAGGAAGCGAGGAGTGGGACATCCTCTACCGCAGGTATTACGCCGAAGGACTCAAACGCCTGGGCGTCGCCGAAATTCACACCCGCTCGTAAG
>DATLST010000251.1:0-21006 GCA_035534055.1 Candidatus Acidiferrales bacterium
TCGTCTTTTTGCTGTAGCGCTCGAATCCGTTCGCCATCGCCAGTGTCCTCTGCTTCATGATTGCCACTATCCTCCCACTGCTCCCCACACCTTATCCGTTACACGCAAAACATGGAGCACTTATTCAGAAGTTCCCTAGGCACGATCTGGGTCGACGAGTGCCCCAACAACCGAGCAATCATGAGCGGTGATACACCCGCCGTCGTCATGACTAGCCCGAGTTTTTGTACCACGTCGAGTGAGAGAGTTTACATCACTGATCGGACCGGCTTTTTTGTACCAATTCTAGGGCGAGTTTTCGGCAGTTTGTAACCCAAGGAGATCGCGACTAGCCGCAATCTCCTTGGCGAATTCGTTGGGTGTCCTCTCCCCGAGAGCCCTGTGAGGACGGCTCTCATTAAATTCCTTTCGCCAAGCCTCGATGCTCTCTCTTGCTTCTGCCAGCGTCCCCAACCAATGCGTGTCCAGGCACTCGGTTCGCAGAGTCCCGTTGAAGGTTTCGATGTAAGCATTGTCGGTCGGCTTCGGGCCGCCTGAAGTCGATCTTTACGCCGTTCTGATACGACCATAGGTCCATGATCTGACTGGTGAATTCCGATCCGTTGTCACAGAAAAGCATTTTCGGCGCTCCGCGTTCGAAGCGAATCTGATTTAGAACCGACACCACGTCTGTACCTTTCATCGCTTGGCCCACTTCGATCGCCAAGCTCTCTCTCGTAAACACGTCGACGACCGTCAGCGCTCGGAATCTCTTCCCATCCGTCAACTGGTCCGCCACAAAATCCAAACTCCAAGCGTGGTTCGCTTCGGTTGCCCGAACCCTCTCCCGTCGATGTTCCGCTGCCCGGCGGCGTCGTCCGAGTCGTCCTGCGCCTTTGCCAGAGGCGCGATTAACCAAAGAGCGGCCAGAAAAAGCGCAAATCGTGCGCTGCTCTTCATCGCCGCCCTCCTCATCGCAAGAAATTCGGGTCCAGATTCGACCCGTGGATCGAAACATGGCAGCGGACGCATTCGCCGCTGGTCTGAAAGCCGAGGCGGCTATGCGGGACTTGCGCCTGGTTGTGGAACCCGGTGTGGCATTCGAGGCAGATCTGGCGCTCTTCGCGGCGAACTAGGAGGTGCTGCGTGGTCGTTCCATGTAGATTGTGGCAAGTGATGCAGCCCGAAACCGAAACGGCCGGGTGGTCGTAAACAAAGGGGCCGTGCTTTTCAACGTGGACTTGGTGCACGTCTCATTGACCGAGCTGGTCGCCAGGCTGACCATGTTCACGGTGCCATGCGGATTGTGGCAATCCGTGCACTTCATGAAGCCTTCGGGGACGCGGTGATGATCGGGCAACGCAAAATCAGCCTGGACCGTCTGGTGGCAGCTGTAGCAGAGCTGCGGCTCCGATTGCTTTAGCAGGCTGTTGTGCAGCCAGCGCGTTTCATCAGGCAGCTTCGGCAATTGGAAGAAATAGGCCTGTGGATAGGTCATATCGCCCTTGCTCAGGTCTTTCACTCCATCGACCAGGTGCGCCGAATGGCACTGGTTGCAGGAAATGCCGTGGCCCGCGTGTTCGGATTCGCCGAAGAAATCCTGCATCTTGCTGGTGGTGTGGCAGCCGAGGCAATGCGAGGCGTCCTCCTCGGAGCTGCCGTTGAACGCGAAGACAGGATGCTCTTTTAGCGCCTTCGCGATATCCGCGCCGTCGCCATGCGCCGCTTCGACGGCGTCCGCGTGAGCCTTGGCCGGGCCGTGGCAGGTTTCGCAGCCCTGAATGTACGGCTTATCGGGAAAGGAGAGCTTCGAGTGTGCGGTCTTATCGAACTCGATCATTTCGTCTTTGTGGCAATCGCGGCAACGCGCGGGTCCTGCGAAGTCGCTGGCGGGAGCGTCGAAATCGGGTGCGTGGCTCGCAACGGAAGGACCGTGGAGGGACTCGGGCTGCTTCTGGGCGAAGGTAGCGGAGGCTGCCGACGCGATCAGAGCGGTGAGGAAAAGCAACCGACCTAGCCGACTTCCATGTCGCTCGTTATGTTTTTCCAGTTGCGGTGCTGTTTTCAGAAAACGCTCCCCTCGGAAGCACGACTAAACATTTCGAGACGATTATCCGGGAGCCCCGACCGCTAACTCTGTGATGTACATCACGCCATTTGGTGGACGTCACCGTTCCAACAGCGTCGAATGATCTTAAAGGCACCCCCAAACGAGACTTTTCACTATTGCACACCCCTGCCAGACGCGGCGCGACCGCAGAACAGGACGACGGATTGGGAAGTTCGGGCCGCTTGGCTTTTCCAGCGAACTCGCTGAATGTCTCATGCTACGCCAGATTTGCTTGAGCTACGCGACTACCTCCGGATTTCATGGGGGAGACAGCAAACGCAGGGCGTAGCACGCATTCCTGGCGGCAGGCAAGCCTTCGCAGGCTCAGGCCTGGCAGCTCCTACGACGGCAAAAGATCCTGAACGCCGAAGACGAGCGTCTGGTCGGGCGAATCTTCCAGACGGAACCCGAGCTTTTTCGCCATCGCCTGCATTTCGAAGTTCTCGCGGAGCATATTGAGAACGATGCGCCCGACTCCTTCCTGGCGCGCCACGTGGATGAGGCGCTTCAGAAGTTCGGAGCCGAGGCCGCAGCGTTGGAATTGGTCAAGCACGAGAATTGCCGCCTCCGCTTCGTTGTTCGTGTGCGCCTTAATGAGGCGACCTACCGCCAATATTTCTGCAGCGTCGCCCGTACCGCGTTGGGCGACGAGCGCTATCTCGCGGTCGTAATCGATAAAGCAGATGCGCAGGAGGCGCTCGTGGGCGACGCGCTGATCGAGCGCGCTCACCTGAAAATAGCGCAGGTAGAGACTACGATCCGAGAGTTGCTGATGGAACTTCACAATTAATGGTTCATCTTCGGGACGAATCGGGCGGATGGTAACCTCCGTCCCATCTTTCATTTTCCATGCGGATTGATATTGCGTTGGAAAGGGACGAATCGCCAGGTTCGGGAGACTGGCCGCCTCCGTTCCCGGATTGTGAAGAATGATTCTAGCGTCGAGTACCAAGAATCCTTCAGGTGAGGCGAGCAGTGGATTTACGTCGATCTCCCTGATCCATTGTTGCTGTGCAACCAGATAGCTGAAGCGGACGAGAATTCCGTCGAGTTCATCCATTTTTATCGATGCGCGGCCGCGGATGCCCTTCAGCGCCGTGTAGATGCGCGTTTGTTCCATCATGCGCTGCGCAAGCGTGGCATTGAGCGGGGGTAAAGCAAGAGCGCGGTCCCGATAGGCTTCGACGAGTTGACCACCGGTGCCGAAGACGAGCACGGGGCCGAATTGCGCGTCCGTGGTGCTGCCGATGAGCAGTTCATATCCTTGGCGACGCACCATTGGTTGCACCGTAACGCCGAAAAAGTTTCCAGGGCCTGCCTTCGCAGAAACATAATCCGAAATTTCCTTGAAAGCTGCTTCAACGGCGGCGACATCCACCAGATTCAATTGCACGCCGCCGACATCTGTCTTGTGCGTGATCGTTTCCGAGTGCAACTTCAGGACGACAGGAAAGCCGATTTGACTTGCGAAAGCCGCGGCCTCTTCAGGACTGCGTGCGAGACGCGTCTCGACAATGGGCATTCCGTACAGCGAGAGGATCCGCTTCGCCTCGTACTCGGTGAGTAAAGTCCTTCCCTTGGCACGAATTTCTTCGAGTAGCACTGCGGATTGTTCGCGCGAACCGGGCGGCAACTCTCCCGTGAGCGCCGGCGTTTCGTATATCCCGCGCAGGTTATACGCGTGGCGCCACATGTACGCGAACATGCGAGCGGCGGTGTCTGGAAAAGCAAATGTGGGAATGCCCGCCGCACTGAGGATCGAATCGCCCTCCGAGACGTGTTCGCCTCCCATCCAGCTGGCAAGGATGGGTTTTTGGTGGGAGCGCGCGTGCGGCTCCAAGCGCCGCGCAACTTCGGTCGGATCCGTCATTCCCTGCGGCGCAAGGATGACAAGCAAACCGTCGCTATCGGGATTTGCCGCCGCGATGACTGCGGCCTTGGCATAACGATCCGGATCGGCATCGCCCAGAATGTCGATTGGATTTCCGTGGCTCCAGTGGCGAGGAAGGAACGCGTCGAGGGATTGCAGCGATTCGCCAGGCAGCACGGCAAGTTCGCCAGTTTCCGCAATCAAGGTGTCTGTTGCAAGAACGGCCGGACCACCTGCGTTGGTAAGGATTGTGAGACGCGGGCCGCGGGGGCGGGGCTGCTTGCCCAGCACATCTGCCATGTAAAAGAGATCGGAGATGCTGTTGACCCGCAAAACCCCGCATCGGCGGAAGGCGGCGTCGAGCACGGCGTCGCTACCCGTCAAAGCACCTGTGTGAGAAGCCGCAGCTTTTGACGCAGCCTCTGACCGGCCTGCCTTGAGCACAATGACCGGCTTGCTTAGGGTTACTTCACGGGTGGCGGAAAGAAAAGATCGGGCATCGCCCACCGATTCCATATAGATGACAATGCTTTTGGTGTGCGGGTCATCACCGAAATAAGTGATTAGATCTCCCCAATTAACGTCAAGCATGGAGCCGGTTGAGACGAAGGAACTAAATCCGACCTTCTCTTGCAAGCTCCAATCCAGGATCGCAGTAAGCAAGGCACCGCTTTGGCTGAGAAAAGCCACGCTGCCAGGGCGTGCGATCGTTTGGGCGAAAGTCGCGTTAAGACCGATGAGCGGATTCATCACACCAAGGCAATTCGGCCCGATGAGACGCAGCGAACTGCCGGCCAGTTCCCCGGCGACTTGGCGTTCCAACTCCGCGCCTTCCGGTCCACGCTCGCGAAAGCCAGCAGAAATTACCACTGCCGACTTCACCCTGGCCTGAACGCATTCGCGGATCACGCCGGGAACAGTGGTGGCCGGTGTGACAATTATGGCGAGGTCGATGTTCTGCGGGACCTGTCCAATGGAGGAAAACACCGGCTCGCCTAACAATTGGGTGCGTTTAAGATTTACGGCAAACACATCGCCGCGGTAAGGTGCACTGCAGAGATTTACAAGAACGGAGCGCCCGACGCTGCCCTCACGGTCCGTGGCACCGATCACGGCTACGTTTCGAGGGTGAAATATGGCGTCGAGCGGCGCCGCATGGGAACGGAGCAAATCATGCGACGGGTCATTGATTTGGCCGTTCGCTCGGTCCTCCGACTGGGCGGCAGGCAGCTTGTAGTCGTCCACGCTATTACTATCGGCAGCTTGCCGCCCTCTTTCAAGTGGACCCACACAATCCGAGTGATCAAGCGCGCACAGTGAGTACCGGGCACTTCGCGTGTGCCACTACTTTATGGGCAACAGCCCGCTCGAGATGGGTTGCAGCTCCCAAGCGACCGGCAGAATCGCGAACACCAAGCACGATCAGATCAGCGCCCAGTTCCTCGGCAGTTGCCAAGATCGTCGGAGCGGGTTCACCGTATCTCACGGTTGGCTCGGGGCGGCACCACAGCTCAGCTTCCGGTGGAACCAGCTCGTAGAGTTCGTGCATGGCATTCGCCACGGAGATCTCAGGGGGAACGCGCTCTTCATGGCCCTTTCTCCCCGGAATCACATGAAGCAGAACCAACTCGGCTTGATTCTCCTGGGCTAAAGAAATCGCGTAGGGTACCGCCGCTTTGGATTCTTCGCTGAAATCCGTGGCCAAGAGTACGCGACGGAAGCGCGCCGCGGTATGCGTACTCGACCGCACGTCGGGGCCGATGGTCAGGACGGGTACCGCGGACCGGCGGAAGATTTCTTCCGCCACAGAGCCGAGCAAAAGCTTTTGCGGACCCGTCCGTCCGTGCGTGCCCAGCACAAGCATGTCTGCCGAACAGTCGTTGATAACTTCCACGAGCGGGAGCCAAAGGCCGGTCCCACGAACGATGTGCGTTTGATGCACAAGGCCGGCCATCTGAGCATCCACCTGTTGCATAGAACTCTCGGCACACTCCTCTTGTGTCTTGATAGCCACCTCCATGAGCTCCGGAGTCGCATAACTATACGGCTGTGGGATCATGACATGCAGCGCGTGCAATCTCGCCCCGAATTCTCGTGCCATCGCCAATGCGTAAGGTAAAGCGCGTTCAGATGGTTCTGAAAAATCCGTGAGGAAGAGAATATTTTTCAAAGCGACCCGACTTCCCACTTGAGCAGCTTTCATAGTCCACCTCCAAAACTACTTATGAATCCAAAGTATCCGCGCCACGGTGACGATTGTCACCGGCCTAGATGCCCCACATCACCGGTTGGATCTGAACTTCTCCAGAACCGGCCGTTCTGCAAGATCCTATGGACGGATGGCGACCTTGATCGCTCCGGCTCCATGCTGCGCGAAGAGGGCATAGGCTTCGGTGATGTGGTCGAGCGAAAACGTGTGAGTGATCAGCGGGCGCAAATCCAGCCGGCCATAGCGGACCAACTCCATGAGCCGATGCATGCGCTCCTTGCCGCCCGGGCAGAGAGTGGTGACGATGGTGTGATTACCAAGACCAGCTGCAAACGGCTCGAGCGGCACGGACAGTTTGCCGGAGTAAACACCGAGGCTCGAGAGAGTGCCACCGGCCCGCAACACACGGAGTGCACTTTCGAAAGTAGCCTGGGTGCCGAGCGCTTCGATGGCGACGTCCACTCCCTTGCCATTGGTCAATGCGCGAATTTCTTCAACGGTGTCGCATTTTGTATGGTCGACAACAATGTTGGCGCCCATGCGCTTCGCCATCGCAGTTCGCACGGAATCTGATTCGACAGCAATGATCAGACCCGCGCCTCTGAGTTTTGCGCCCGCTGTAGCGCAGAGGCCAATCGGTCCTTGGGCGAAGACTGCGGCCGTGTCGCCAACTTTCACCTCTCCGCTTTCTGCCGCGGAAATTCCCGTGGATGCAATATCAGCCAGAAGGAGGACTTGGTCGTCGCTCAAGTCGTTCGGAATTTTTGCGAGGTTGGCTTGCGCGCTTGGAACAAGAAGGTATTCCGCCTGAGCCCCGTTGATGGTATTCCCGAATTTCCAGCCGCCGATCGGCCCACCGCACTGGGACAAATCTCCGCCCAAACAATAGTCGCACTGGCCGCACGGGGTGATCGCACCGACCAAAACGCGGTCCCCCACTTCATAGCCGGTGATGCCAGCTCCAAGTTCGTGAATTACACCAACGGGCTCGTGGCCGATCACCAGACCCGGCTTCACCGGGTACTCACCCTTGAGAATGTGCAAATCGGTGCCGCAAATCGTGGTGAGAGTTACGCGGATAACTGCTTCGCCGACACCGGGCCGTGGGATGGGAACCCGCTCAATGCCAATTTGGTTGGGGCCACGGAAAACCAGGGCCTTCATCATGGTGGTGACCGCGCCGCTTAATGAAAGCGTTGATTCTAGTGTTGCCATGATCGTTCTCCTCCCCGCTGTTCACCACCATTTATCCAATAAAGGATAGAAGGCGACCATGACCCGTGTCACCGGCTCGTGTGACGCGCGTCACAGAGCACGCACACTGGCAGCCGGTGCGTCGCGTGCTTCGGTACACGCGAAAACAAACATGCAGGGTAAAGTAAGGGCATGAATCGGCGACGCATTGCAGTGCCGTTGGAACAAATTCTCGTGGTATTGATGATGGCGCTTGTTGGCGCGCTTTCGATTGGCGCAGACGGAAAGCCATTTCCGCAACAGAGCACTCCGGACACGCCAAGAACGGCTCAGCAACTGAGCCCCGACGGGCAAGCTTCGTCGCGCGCCATCATCGACGCTGGGAACTTGCCCGGCATGCGCTGGCCTGATTTCAACGATCATCGCGCGGACTTGAAGGCCTTTTATGAAGCTTACGGCTACGCCCTGCCATGGCTAGAGGAGATGCAACCGACACCGCAAGCACTATCAATGATTACGTTACTTCAGGCAGCGGATCAAAAAGGGCTCTCTGCCGACGACTACGACGGGCCCCGTTGGGCCGAACGGCTGGAGACGCTGAGGCCCACCTCGCGAGAACCTAGCGAATCGGATGCCGTGCGATTCGACATGGCATTGACGGTCTCCGCGATGCGCTACATATCCGACCTGCATGTCGGCAGGGTAAATCCCGTGCATCTTGATTTCGCGGTAGACGTCCAAAGTAGGAAATACGACCTTCCTGAATTCCTAATACAGAATATTGTCGGGGCAGCAGATCTATCCAAAGCGGTCGCGTCCGTCGAGCCGCCGTACCCTGGGTACGCCCGCACGATTCAGGCGCTGCAGACATATATGCAACTGGCGCGTCCGGGTAACGATGCTGAACTTCCCACGACAAAGACCGCGATCAAGCCGGGAGATTCCTACGCAGCGACGCCGCAGCTTGCAAAATTTCTCCGGCTCGTGGGCGATCTGCCGCCGAATGCGCCGCTGCCTGAAAGCGATACGCTTTACGAGGGAGCGCTCGTGGACGCGGTAAAGCGGTTCCAGCAAAGGCACGGTCTTTCCGCGGACGGACGACTCGATGCGCGCACGCTAGCCGAGCTAGACATTCCTCTGAGCCGGCGCGTACGGCAAATGCAACTCACACTCGAACGCTGGCGTTGGCTTCCCAGCGAGTACGAGCATTCGCCGATCGTGGTGAACATCCCGGAGTTTCGCCTTCGCGGGTACGACGATCACTTCAGGATTGGTGTGACGATGAATGTGGTGGTCGGAAAGGCTTACAAGCACAAGACACCCGTTTTCATGAGTGAGATGCGATATTTGATTTTCCGGCCCTACTGGGATGTGACGACGTCGATCGCGAAAGCGGAAATCATCCCCGACATCGAGCACGACTCGGAGTACATGTCGAAGCAAAACCTAGAGATTGTGGATAGGCGTGGCAACGTGGTCAGTTCAGGGCCCGCCACGTCTGACATGATGCAAGAAGTTCGCGAAGGGAAACTCTTCATCCGGCAGAAGCCGGGCCCGAACAATTCGCTAGGCCTCGTGAAATTTCTATTTCCAAACGAATATAGCGTCTACATGCACGACACGCCGGCGACAGAGCTCTTTTCGCAATCGCGACGGGACTTCAGTCACGGCTGTATAAGGCTCGAAAAACCGGCTCAACTCGCGGCATGGGTACTGCGCGATAACCCGGGCTGGACGATGGAGCACATCGAAGCCGCGATGAATGGCGACAAAACGGTGCAGGTGAATCTGGAGCGCCCAATTCCGGTGCTCATCGTCTATGGGACGGTGATCGTGTTGGAGGATGGCGTCGTCCATTTCTATGACGACATCTACGGGCACGATGTGGCTCTCGACAAAGCGCTCGCGAAAGGGTATCCGTATCCCCGTTAGTTACCGGCTGCCAAGCTTGTGGTGCAGTCAAAACACCACTGGCGGACGCGGCCCACATCAAAATGGACGAAGTCACTGTGCGGATAATAGCCGACTCCCCCTCGATGCAAAGAGAGCGCCGCTTCTCGCAGTTGGCTGGTCTCAACGCCCGGCATTCGAAGATCAATCGCTTCGGCCTGCATGTGCAAGCTGTTTTGGGAAACGCCTGGGGTGTGGGTGCGAAGAAACTCGTTACTCCACGGCGAACGGTAACCGCAGACAACGTCAATTTCGCCGCCGGGATGGCCGACCGCAATCGTGAGCTCTTCTAGCGCATCGAAGATTTTAGGATCGAAACGCCGAACATCGCCGGTCCGGTGATCGCGAAGGAAGTAGTCGAGCTTGGCGATCGCGTCGCCAACATACGTGTCCCCGCGACGGTAGACGATGTCCAGGCTTTCGCCCGTGTGGGTGTGGTAAAGCCGCAGACGATGCTCTTGCAAAGGAGAAGCAGGCAAAGGATGTGTCGATACGAGCAGCATCATCAGCACCAAGAGAACCGCACAAATCCCACCGATGAACAGCGAGTGCCCCGCAACTTTACGCATAACCTTATTCTAAGCCAGCGCCGAACAGCAGATCGCAATTTTTTATGGCACCGGAGGCTCAAACCGCAGCCCGCGGCTGTACGACCTCACGGATACCAATTCGCACTCAATAGACGGATCTTAGGCGGCGACAAAACTCTCGAGTCCGGCGCGGTTGGTAATCAGCAAAGATGAACCTTTGATCGAGACGAGGTTCCGGCTTTTGAATCCACTGAATGTGCGTGTGACGGTCTCCCGCGAACTGCCGACACATTCCGCAATTTCTTCGTGCGTCAGAGGGATCTGAATCCTGGTCCCGAGCTTGGTCTGTTCCGCTCCGGCGGACCAATCCAGCAGCAACTTCGCGAGCCTTCCTTGTATTGACGTGGAAAGTCCGACGGTCCGCAGCTGTTCACAGGCGGTGCGGTAGTTGCCGCTCAACTGCTTGACGACGCCCGCACTCACTTCCGCGTGGTGATCGACGAAACGCAAAAAATCGTCGCGTCGGATGAAAGCAATCTGGGACGGAAGAAGAGTCTCAGCTGTCACTTCGTACGGCTTGCCGGCGAGGACAGACATCAAGCCGAGAATCTCCCCCGCTTTCGCGATACGCAGGATCAGCGTTTTTCCTTCGCTGGAACTGATCGTGAGCTTAACTTCCCCTTGGCAAAGTACAAATACCCCCCGTGGATCCTGCTTTTCCATGAAAAGCACGGCACCATCTGGAAACGCCGATGTCGACTTAATCGAATCGAAATCCTTCAATGCCTTGGGCGTAAGGTCGCAGAAGAAGTCGCACTTCTTGAATTTGCAGGTCTGGCAATTCGCGCTCATATCCATGTCCGTTTCCATATGGCAGAAAGCACGAGTAACGAAAGTGGGGCATCGGAATTTGATGGCGTGTTTGATGGGGCACCAGTGTTGTTCGGTGCGTCCGGCGATTTCGACAGCATAAGCCATCAGACCATTGGCATAAGAGCAATAACGGCAATTCACACGCCCGAGGCCATTCAGTTAATGCAATCTCGTTCGATCAAAGATGAGGTAATCGTTGCGCCGAACCTTCGGTATCCCATAGATTGTAAAACACATCATCTGATAGGTCGTTACGAACAGATCCAGCAGAAGAAATGGGAACAGGCAAAGATAAATCAGCGGGGCGGTCAGTGCCACGAGCAGCCGTGAATGCAGCATGTAGTCCCAGAGAGGCGTCCTTAGGAGCCGATGCTCCCGCACCGCTTGCGGGGAGAAAGTCATAGCCCGGCCATGTCCACCGTAATGAGATGTCGGCGATTCTCGTTTCATCCAAAACCTGTCCGTCACTTTCATCATCCAAAGTGCCTACGATATGGGATTGCTCTTTCATACTCTCCTTCCGAGCGCTCCATCCAAACTCCGACAGTACAGTAATGGCCATCTGAAGCCTCGCTGGTCGAGAGCACATCTTTCTATGACCGCTATCACAAGGCTGCGCTTGCAGTCGCTGATTGAAAGTAAATCGATATTGCGCTGAGTCGGGTGTGCGGGCGAAGAAGAAGCCCAAAGGATATTCGTTCGCTGGAGCTGTATCCTCAGGATCTGAGGAATTGAGTCCAACCGACCCCAAATGCCGTTGGTGTAGGAATGGCTCGCCACCTGCGAAAACAGCGGTCGGTCGCAGCGAACTATCCCCGTAGATGGTTGGAAGACCATCGCAAGCGGAAACTGGTCTTGTGCTCTCACATGGTGAAGAGCTCGAACCGGATAAGACGTGATGTGCATCACAGAAGACCATGTAGCTCGCGGTTACTGTGTTGATGGAGTGGCTAAAAGGAGGCGTGATGATCAGGGATTACATCATGACCGTGCTGTTCGTCCTGGCTGCGTCGTTTGTGGTGCATCGTCTGTTGAGGGGCCATGTGAACCCCAAGCGATTCCCTAAATGAGAAACGCCCCCTGAACCTGCGAGATATGGGTCGGCCACACTTTTTGGATGTTGCTTCGGCGACGGTGTGTTTAAGGTTGCCTATAAACTTGGGCTCGTAGACAAGTGCTGCCATGAAAGAGAAATCACAAAATCAGTATGAGCACTCAGCGAAGTGCTTATCGGCCTCACATAGATTTAGAGGTATTGCGCTCTCGGACGCATCGGTGGGGTCGTACATCCATGATGGATTGGAGAAACGAGGCTACAACTGTTCCGTGGCAACGTCCGAAGAACAAGCAATCGGTCTCATAGATCGCAACGATTTCGACTTGGTAGTTTGCACAATGCCACCCCCGCGTGAGGAATCATTGCTCTCCAGGCTTAGCGGATGCCGCTGCACTGTTGTTTGTTATCAACCTGGCATCCGTTGTTGGTTACTTGGCAGATACCAACCGAGGTTGAACGACCCAACTTACGCTTGAGAGCGGCAGTTCGGTGATGAATGTCGCTTTGGAGCCGACGTGAGTGTTTCCCGGAAAAGAGTGCAAGCTTATGTTCGCTAGAAAGATTGCCAGCATTTTAGCAATCAGCCTGTGCTTTGCTTTCTCTCTGCTTGCCCAGGGCAAGAACCAGAGTGGTGTGTCGACTCCGACAATTACACCGGTTGCGGTTGGCCAGGAGATGTTCCACTCCTACTGTGCCTCGTGCCACGGTCTGGATGCTAAGAGCGGCGGCCCGGCTGCGCCGGCACTAAAAAGCAAACCAACCGATTTGACACAACTCAGCAAGAGAAATGGCGGAAAGTTTCCTTTAGCGATGATCGAGAGCACGGTTGAAGGAAACCGGCTCATTCCCGCGCATGGATCGCGAGAAATGCCTGTTTGGGGAGAGGTGTTCCGCAACGTGAACCGGGACGAGACTCTGGTAAAGATCAAAATTCATAACCTGGCCCTTTATGTCGAATCTGTGCAGGAAAAATTGAAGAAACCGTGTGAAAAAAAACGACGCGATGAAAAACGGCACACCATATCCATTGGGCGCCACGCGTACCAAAACAGGCGTCAACTTCAGCATCTTTTCCGCGCATGCGAAGGCCATGCACCTGTTGCTCTTCGATAGCGATGACGCAGAGACGGCAAATCATATCGTCTCGCTTGATCCGTCAACAAATCGTACCGGCCATTATTGGCATACACACGTTCCCGGAATTGCGCCTGGACAGGTCTACGCCTATCGCGCGGATGGTCCATATCAACCGGAGTACGGATACCGCTTCGATCCCAATAAGGTGTTACTGGATCCTTACGGGAGAGCCGTTAGCACCCGTCGTTATCGTCGCGCAGCAGCGGCTGACCGCAGCGATAACGAGGCATTTTCGATGAGGAGCGTTGTCGCTGATCTCACAGGCTACGATGAGGTCAAGCCTGTCGACGTTGTCCATCACGGCAATTAAGGCTTCGCGACGACTCCCAAGTATGTAGTCGGCAATACCGCGAGCTGTCTCTTCTGGGTCATCCTGCCAATTTGCAAGGTCCTTGGCCCTAGCGATCGCGGCTTGCTCCGGCGAAGCCCGTTCAAGATCTTCATAGATTGGCTTACGCTTTTGAATATTACGGTAGAAAACACCACGGAGAACGGTGCGGGCGGTTAGGTCCAATGTGGGATTCTCGACCTGAAAACTTTCTACGAAAGTTTTGCAAAGCCAGCTCTCCGCGTGAGCAAGGTCAGGCGGGCTAGCGTTAAAATCAACAAACGCCCATCGGGTGCGAGCGGAGACACTCGTGGACTGGATGAGTTCTTTGTATCGTCTCGTGAAAAGCGATTTCCCACTTCCAACGGCCCCTTGGATGATTTGCAGCTGGCCTCCAGCCGGTCGATCTCTATTGAACTGATCGATTACGTGGGCCACATGTTCTTCGCCGTGTCGCGTCGTCTCGAGTTCTTGAACGATCGTGCCACCGTGGACAACTAGCCGCTCTTTCAGTAATGCTTCGAGAATGCGGTCATACTCTGTTACCTCGGACGAACAAACATATGCTCGTTCGATGATTTCTTGATAATTCTGCTCGTTCGACGAAGAAAAGTATCGGCGTAGCACGGGGGAGAGGCCAGCAGCAAATGAATTGACGGGGAATCTTGCGTGCAGCAATGCCTGGCCGCCTGTAAGATTGTACGGATAGAATGAGCGAACTGATCGGACCTGCCGCAAGCAGGCAGTAGCGTGTTCGTCGAGAGCGCGCGCGTGAAAGCCGTGCCGTAATCGTTCCAGATCGGATGATCCGAGGCGGAGGTTTGTTACCTCAATTCTCAGCTCGGGCTCTGAATCCCAATAACCCGCAAGAAAAGTAATGCCATTGCTTGCCAAAATGAATCGACAAGGGTTGAGGTTTGTTGGATAGGCCTGGTTTAGGTGCCGGGCGTAAAGACTGGCTTCACGGTAGCCTACTTCTGTGGGTACATCAGGCGCTTTTGCCTCTACGACCAGCAGGGGAAAGCCACGCATCCAAACTGTGTAATCGGGGTAATAGCCACTCTGACGACCGGCCGCCTTGTCCAAAGCAACAGGTGCAAGGTAACTCTTCGTACGTATTCGGTCCATCGGGATTTCGAGATAGATTCCTCCTGTCAGGACGGGCATGATCACCTTTTGTTCGACGTCGCTTTCCGTGGTCAGATTTAAGTTGTCGTGGTCGATGTGCACGCGACGGAGTCCTCCGGTTGGATAATCGAGCCTTGAAAATCTAGACAGAGAGTGACCAGGTTTCTAAGATTACTTGCTTCGAATACCATCCAAAGGGTACCACGCAAGCACCAAATGGTGTCTACGATGCGCGAGTCTGCCGCGACGTGCCGCGCGAACCGCACACTCAGAAATCCGGTAGTTTTTTGAGCGGCTGTCCACCATTAGCCATGAGAAAGATGGAGACGAACGGAGCAATCCGAGCTGCGTTAACTGCGACTTTAACTTGAGTGGCGCGAATTCACGTAGAAGAAGCTCGTACAAGGTGCTGCGAATTTCTCATAAATAGATATAAACTCACCAGGATAGAAATCGCAGGGCCCATAGCTCAGCCGGTTAGAGCAGCGGACTCATAAGTGATTCGGTGAATCGCCTCAATGGTGTGTTCGCGACCCATCAATTTCTTGTGAACGAGGAGAGGAACGTTCTTGGGACACGACTAGTGCGCGCTATGGAATCCCACATGGACGAGACCGATGCGACCGACTGTTCTAGACTTGCGTGGCTCTACCTAAGGCTTCACGAAGAAGACAAAGCGCGGAACCTAGTAGGGCGCGGGTTGAAACTTGAACCGTTCAATGAATATTGCTTAGGGCTAGCGGAAAAGCTGGCTTAATCCGCGAAACCCGATTTCCGGCGTCCCCGAGACGGGGAGGTACGAATTCTGCATCGGAAGCAATATTTACCTTTCCCGCTGGCCGCGGTTCCGGAAGTTTAACTTGAGAACAGCTGGAGGTGCCCATTGGGGCGTGAGGTCCGGCTCGCGGTATTTTCTGCGAACCGCTTTCGATTCATTTGGTTGGGCTGGTGCCGGAGGAGGGAGTCGAACCCACACGGCCTTGCGACCAACGGATTTTGAGTCCGCCGCGTCTGCCATTCCGCCACTCCGGCTGTGCTCCTGTAACCCTAACCGATCAAAACCCTCATTGCAATACTTCGGCGTCTATCAGAAAAAAACTAAAATGGCTTTTGCCGGGTACCGGCAAGAAGAGTCGAAATCACGGAAAGAAACAATAGCTAGGCGTGGTGGTACTTCACGTCGAGCGGCGCGCTCATTGACGGGACTCGCAAATTCTTCTTTTCGAAAGCGGTGATTTCCGGTTCGTGCGCCAGCGTGAGGGCGATGTCGTCCAGACCCTTCAGCAGACAGTCCATGCGAAAAGGATCGATCTCAAAGGAATAGCGCAGGCCCTTATCGTCCGTGACGGTCTGTTGTTCCAGATCCACCGTGATTCGATAACCTTCATTTTGCTGGGTGCGCTTGAATAGCTCGTCGATCTGTTCGGTGGTCAGCGTCGCCGGCAGAATGCCGTTCTTGAAACAATTGTTGTAGAAAATGTCGGCATAGCTCGGCGCTAGGATGGTGCGGAATCCGTAATCGAGAATCGCCCAGGGCGCATGTTCGCGGCTCGATCCACAGCCAAAATTCGCGCGCGCAAGCAGGACGCTTGCGCCTTTGTAGTGTGGAAGGTTCAAAACGAAGTCCGGATTCGGCTTCTCACCCGGTAGATAACGCCAGTCATAAAATAGCACGCGGCCAAATCCTTCGCGCGTGCACAGTTTTATGAACTGCTTTGGCACCATTTGATCCGTGTCGACATTCACGCGGTCCATGGGCGCCACAAGACCCGTATGTTTGGTGAAGGGTTTCATCGCTACTCGGCTCCATTTACGTCTTTCAGCTTGCGAACGTCCACAAAGTGGCCCTCGATCGCCGCGGCAGCGGCCATGATCGGGCTCACCAAGTGCGTTCGTCCTCCCTTGCCCTGGCGGCCCTCGAAATTGCGATTCGACGTGCTGGCGGACCGCTCGCCGCTCGGCAGCACATCGTCGTTCATGGCGATGCACATACTGCACCCGGCATCACGCCATTCAAATCCTGCTTCGCGGAAGATTTTGTCGAGCCCTTCCTTCTCCGCTGCGGCCTTCACCGTGCGCGAGCCAGGCACCACGAGCGCCTGCTTCAACGACTTGGAGACATGCTTGCCCGCAATCACCTTCGATGCGGCGCGCAAATCCTCGAGTCGCGAATTCGTGCACGACCCGATAAACACGCGGTCGAGCGTGATGTTCTCAATGGGTGTCCCGGGCGTCAATCCCATGTAAACCAGGGCGCTTTCGGCTGCCTTCCGGTCCACGGGATCTTGGAACGACGATGGATCGGGTACGCGATTGGTCACCTGTGTCACCATGCCAGGGTTCGTGCCCCAGGTAACCATCGGCGCTAATTCCTCCGCATTCAGCGTAACGGTTTCATCATAATTCGCTTCGGGGTCCGTCGCGAGCGATTTCCAATAATCCACGGCGGCCTGAAAATCTTTTCCGTTCGGCACGAAGGGTCGACCTTCAAGATAGGTAAAAGTAGTCTCATCTGGAGCGACCATGCCTGCGCGTGCCCCCCCTTCGATCGACATGTTGCACACCGTCATGCGCCCTTCGATCGAAAGCCCGCGTACCGCCTCGCCCGTGTATTCCACCACGTGGCCGTTGCCCCCACCGATGCCGATCTTGCCAATGATTGCGAGAATAATGTCTTTCGCCGTGACGCCATTTGGTCGCTTCCCGCGAATCTCAATCTTCATCGTTTTCGATTTGAATTGCGAGAGGCACTGGGTCGCCAGCACGTGCTCCACCTCGCTTGTGCCGATGCCGAACGCGAGCGCGCCCAGCGCGCCATGAGTGGAGGTGTGGCTGTCGCCACAGACGATGGTGCAGCCCGGCTGAGTGATGCCTAATTCCGGCCCAATGACGTGCACGATTCCTTGGTTTTGACTGTGCATGTCGAACAGATTGACCCCGAATTCCTTGCAGTTTTGCGTCAGAGCCTCGAATTGCGCTGCGGCGTTTACATCTAGTACCGGCAGGTCGCGATTTTTCGTTGACACCGAGTGGTCCATCACCGCGAATGTCAACTCCGGCCGGCGCACGGTGCGCCCCGCCGCCTTCAAGCCGGCAAATGCCTGGGGAGAAGTGCCTTCATGCACAAGATGCCGGTCGATATAAATCAGCGAAGGCTGGCCTGGTTCTTCATGAACCACGTGCGCATCCCAGATTTTTTCATACAGTGTGCGAGGAGCCATGGGTTTGTTATCCCGCCTGCCCGGGTCGTTCCCGGATGATAGCTGGCCGAGATTGTTCGTCTCAGCCAAACATAAATTGTAACAATTCCAGCGAAAGATTGTAATGGCCCCTGTACCGTCTCATCGCTAAAGCTGGCGACCTATGAGAGTTTTCAAAACAGAAATATCCTCGACGTCAAATCACGTGTGGATTGATCGCCAGAGGAGAAGCGGCGATTGCGCAGATTAAGGATCAGGGGTGAGAATGTTTCGGAGATGTGCAAATAACTGGAATGATTCAGACGTTGTCGTGTTTCAGCACTTTCGTGCCTTCCTCCCATAGCGGCCAGCCAGAACAGGATTCCTACGCAAACTCACCCGTCTGCATCGTCAAATATTGCTCGTAGCTCATCTCCTTCATCTGATGTACTTGGGCCTCGAGCCAGTCGACATGACCTTCTTCGTCTTTCAATAGATCGACGAGTAGGTCGCGCGAGCCGTTATCCTATTGTTCGGTAGCGATCTGTACGGCGGTATTGTATTGCCCCACCGCCGATAGTTCGAGCTTCAAATCAGCCTCGATCATATCGCGCACCGTCGATCCAACGGTGAGCTTCAAGAGTTCCATCGTCGGTGTGCCTTCGAGAAAAAGGATGCTCTCCAGCAAGGCTTCGACATGCTTCATTTCGCCGATGGATTGCTTCTTAATGTATTCGGAAAGCTTGCGATAGCCCCAGTTCTCGCACATCTCAGCATGCAAGAAATACTGGTTGATGGCTGTCAGTTCATCGCGCAGAGCCTTGTTCAGCTCTTCGATGACTTTAGGATTTCCTCTCATGGTAGGGGGGGGAGTATGCCACAGGTTGCACGAAAAATTATAAGAACAAGTACCTACGTCCTGTCCTGACAAGATGAATTTCGAAGAGGAGCTTACTGATGATTCTCGATCCAGGGTTTGATTTGACTCTCAGGCCGATGAAGTATCCGGTCTTTTACGAGCAGTATAAAGCCGCCATCAAGAACACTTGGACGGTCGAGGAGGTGGACTTTTCGATGGACCTCGCGGACTTACGCGAACGCATGACGCCAACGGAACAGCACCTGATCAACCGTCCCGTGGCCTTCTTCGCCACCGGCGATTCGATCGTTGGAAATAACCTCGTGCTCAATCTCCACAAACATATCAACTCGCCCAAAGCTCGGATGTATCTCTCCCGCCAGCTATTCGAGGAAGCCCAGCACGTGGACTTCTATCTCACGCTGCTCGATACTTACATTGCCGATCCAGAAGAGCGGATGGAGGCTTTCGATGCGGTCGAAAATATTCCTTCGATTCGAAAGAAAGCGGAGTTTTGCTTTCGCTGGATCGATTCGATCAACGGTCTAACTGAGATCCGGACTATCGAGGACCGTCGCAACTTCCTTCTGAATCTCATCTGCTTTGCGTGCTGCATTGAAGGGCTCTTCTTTTTCGCGGCGTTTGCCTACGTTTATTTTCTTCGGTCCCGTGGATTGTTGCATGGTCTCGCAACTGGCACACTGGGTCTTTCGCGACGAGAGCGCGCACATCCAATTCGCTTTGGAGGTCATTTGGAACGTTCGCCGTCAAGAGCCGGACCTGAAAGTAACTATCGAGGTATGATGCGCTGGTGCGTTTGAGGCAGGAGCCCTCCCTAAGACGGTTGGCACAGTTCCAGCCAATCGGGTTTCCGACCCTTGACTCACGCGTGTCGCTCGCCCAAAATCGTTTTGCGGGTGATACTGGAGTCTCTGAAGGAGAGGTGAATCATGACGGCACAAGCAAAGCCGCAAACGGGACGCGAACACGAGGTGGGGACATTAACCGCGCCGCTCTTGACGCTGGACCTTAACCACGAGATCGAGCAGTTGCGGTCCGAAGGGCGCTGGCAGTCTGGACATACGGCAAAGACGCTCGCGAAATACGCCGACTTCCGTTTGGTGCTGATAGTTATGAAAACTGGTGGGCGCTTGGAGAAACATCGAACAGAGCGGCGAATCTCCGTTCACGCCCTGGACGGACGAATCCGGTTCAGTACGGCCGAGCGGTCGGTAGAGCTCGCGGCTGGCCAGATGCTAACGCTAGAACACAATATTCCTCATGGTGTTGAAGGCATCGTTGACAGCGCTTTTCTCCTGACCATTGCTTGGCCGGATGCACCTTCCGTTCGATAGCGACTGAAAGATGTCCAAGCCGTTCAAACGTGGCAATCACTGCGAATGGAACTCGATGCAGCTCGAGGAAGGAAGGTCTCGGACTAATTGCTGCGACAATAAATCCATGCACCGACAGTGCTACAGAGCCTGAGTGGGATTGTTCCTGTGGGTTGTATGAGGAGTCTGGCACACATTTGCGCGACGCAGTTTGATCAAAGAGGGGATCTAACGCACTTAACCAATTACGGAGCGAGATGCTTTGACGCTCTGTCGCCCCGCTGTTGCCCTCGTTCTTGCTGGCGGCCTCAGTTCACGTAGCGGCGATGAGGGAGAAGGATAGAAAATCATGAAACCGATACATATCTCAACATCTGAAGCGGAGAAAGAGAAGACGGCTGGCCAGTGGGGATCGCTCGTATGGATGGCGAACCGGCTTCTGTCAGGAAGCTCGGTGGCCGTCGCTCGGTTGATCCTTACTGCCGGACCATCCACTTACGGACAATCCGGCAAAAAAACATCGTCACCCCAATGCGGACGAAGTGATCTATCTTTTCAGAGGGAAGGTGGGTGTTCTCGTCGGCGAAGAAACAACCCTACTCCAGTCGGGGGATGCTCTCACCGTTCCTGCCAACCTAGCTCACCGGATTGAAAACGTGGGAAGTGAAGATTCCGAAATGATGCTTTCCTATTCTTCTGGCGATAGGGAGTATGTGGCCGAGTAGCTGGGAACGAGATTCCTGGCCAAGACCCAATGCTCCTGGATGCTTTCTGGCTGCTGGTCTTACCCAACGAACCCAGGGCTTGCCAAAGATATTTCCTGTCCAACGCGGGGTCATACACCGTCCGGTGTGGTTGGGCGTCAATCAGATGGGCCATCAGCCAGCCGACTTCCTTCGGCGTGTAGAACTCGCCCGCGCTTTGTCCCAGCCCGTCGGCGAACTTCCGCGGGAGATATTCGTAGGCACGTTCGAGGATGTCCGGCTCGGCGTTCCATTCTATCACTGCGACGCGATACCCCGACTGGAGCGATTCAGCTTTTATTCTGCGAACCAGCAGAAGGGCGCGATGCCGCTGATGACATCCTTCAAATGGCACATGAATGTAAATGCGACACGGTTATCGTTGGCCGGGACTCTGTTTCCTGGTTTCACGAGTTATTCAGCCAGGAATTGTCGGAAGAAATTCTTCGGCGTGGCAAAGGGTTCTCTGTTTGGGCCATCGAATGACCCGGAATCTGCCCGAATCCTGAGAACATGAGCACCAAGA